>NZ_JAOQJD010000014.1:0-63520 GCF_025566985.1 Aedoeadaptatus acetigenes | reverse complement strand
CGGTGGCCTTGGCTTCTTCTTTCGCCTTGGCTAACTCTTTTTTGACCTGTGCACGTTCGTTATTGGTTTTCGTGGCTTCATTGACAATCTTGTCGATGGCCTCTTTGTCACCGGCTTGGTCGATGGATGCTTTCGTATTGGTCTTTTCGTCCTTGCTCAGCTCATCCAACTGATCAACGGTGGCCTTGGCTTCTTCTTTCGCCTTGGCTAACTCTTTTTTTGCCTGTGCACGTTCGTTATTGGTTTGCTTGGCTCCATTGACAATCTTGTCGATGGCCTCTTTGTCAGCGGCTTGATCGATGGATGTTTTTGCATCGGTCTTTTCGTCCTTGCTCAGCTCATCCAACTGATCAACGGTGGCCTTGGCTTCTTCTTTCGCCTTGACTAACTCTTTTTCACTCGCTTTCGATTCATCTTTCACCAGAATCGTTGCCAGTCGAATGCCCCATCGACTGCCGTCCGGATAATATAAGATCAAATACTTGCCGTTATATTCAAATTTCTCTGCATGGGGATTCAGCTGCTTTACTTGTCTGATTATTTCTTGTTTTTCCGCTTTCGTCAGCGCGTTGGGATCGCCGACTTTTATTGGATTGGGTGTCCTAAGAGGAAATAGGTCTTTATCCTTAATGGCGTTTAAATTACGTCCGTCATACTTAAATCCATTGTCCTTTCCCTTGATTTTCAGATTGACTACGTCGCCCTTTCGGAGTCCAGGGTTTATGTAAACTTTTCCTTTATCGTAGTAATACTGTCCCCGATGGAGTTTGTCTTTTTTTCTGCCTTTTGTGTATTGGTTTCCGTTGATCCACAGGCCGTCAATATCGCTTATTTCGTGTTTTAATGCTTTCCATTTGATTCTTGCTTTTTCCCTGTCATATTCTACCGATTTTCTTTGCACGTCTTCGTTTGACGTTGCCGAAGATTTCGCATCGACTTTGTCATGCTTGCCGTGATGGCTCGTCAAGCGGTATTCGACCACGGTTCCATTGCGCTTTGCCGCCGACAGATCATTTCCGCCCGCGCCGGAAGCATAGGATTTGCCCGGAATAAACCCGGCAATTAAGGTAAAGCCTAAAAGGCATGAGACAAAACCGACCGATAATTTTCGCATGCCGTAACGAGGGCATTGCTCTTTCTGTTTCATTCTTCCTCCTTCATTTAAAAACAAAATGGCGTCTTTGAGGAAGGTCAAACTCTATGTATTTTTCCATAGCAGACCTATTTCAAAGTTGCCATGTACACTATCATCTCTCAATTTCTGATTATAACTATTACGATAATAATTATCAAGTACTACTTTCGTATTTTATCATTTGTTTTTTTCTCGACGATTTTTACGTCGTGCCATCTTCCGTTTATTCCTAAATTTCAATCGAAATGAATAGTTTCCTTCCGTCGATAGGTCGTGAATTTTATTTTGTAAATGAAAAAGCCCTCTTCCGCTTTCTTTCCGCGGTGAGGGCTTTATCATCTATGTTTTATCATTTATTTTTTAATTATTTTAATTCAATTGGCTTTTTAAATTCAGCATCATTTGGGTTGCTTCTTCTCTGCTCGCCGTGCCCTTGGGATCGAATCGGTTTCCGTCCTTGCCGTGTAGAATCCCCCGCGCCGTCAAATTTGCCACAGCAGGCCGGAAGACGGGGCCGATGGCCGCCGCGTCCGTAAAGGGCAAATCGTAAAATGTGACGTCGTATTTCATGGCGACGAAAAGGATCTTCGCCATTTCTTCCCGGCTGATTAAGCGTTCGGGGCGGAAGCTGCCGTCTTCGTAGCCGTCGATGAGCCCGGCATTTTTCGCCGCCGCCACGGCTTTGGCGTAGTAGGCATCGGCAGCCACGTCGGGAAAGCCACCGCCTGCTTCCGTCATAGGTAGGCGAAGGGCGAGGCCCATTAAGAGGGTAAACTCGCCGCGGTTCATGGCCTCTCTGCCTTGAAAGCTCGTAAGGCCGCGGTAGGCGGCGGTGTTGATTCCTGCGTGGTTCGCCCGGCTCGGCACATCCTTCGCCCAGGGAGAGGTCATGTAGCGGCTCATGGCGTAATTCAATAGAACCATGGTGTCGTGGTAGCGCCCGTCAGTTCCCTTGGATCCCATGACCACGGAAATCAACCGGCGGCCTTTTTTCGTGTAGGTTGCCGTGAGGCATTGGCCGGAGTAGGACGCCGTGCCCGTTTTAAATCCGTTGATTCCCTTAAAGCGACGAAATTTTCGATAGAACTGATTGGTGGAGCGATAGATTTCGCTTTTATATTTTGTCTGATGTTTCGAGGTGGTGTTTAATATCTCCGGGTAGTCGCTGATAATGGCGCGGGTCAAAAGGGCCTGTGCCCTGGGGGTGACGCGATTGGGCTTCAGGCCGTTGGCCTCGGTGTAGTAGGCGTCGATGCCGAGTAATCTCGCCTTTTCGTTCATCCGCTCGGCAAAGGTGGCCTCGCTTCCGCCGCCGAAGTATTCTCCGATGGCGATGCCCATTTGATTGTTGCTGCGAATCAAGTAGGGTTCAAACAAATCGCCGAGGCGCTCCGTTTCGGCGAAGTCCGTCTTGTCCCAAGGGGACTGGTTGCGGGCATTGTCGGAAATGGGGATCACCGTGTCCCATGTAGCTTCGCCGGTGCGCAGGGCGTCGAGGACGATGTAGGCGGTCATGACCTTTGTCATGGAGGCGGCGGAACGGGGCGTATCCGCGTTTTTTTCGTAGAGCACCTGCCCCGTATCGTAGTCCATAACGATGGCCCCTTGGGCGCTGATGGTCGGCGCAGTTGCGGCAAAGGCCGCTCCCGGCGTAAGAAGGATGGCGACGATGAGTATAAATGCCGCCACGCGATTGAGTCGTTTCATTGTATTCCTTTCAGTTTTTTTGCTACGTCTGTTTTCGTGTCCTTTAATCGTTCTTGTCGTTACACACCGATAAAATCAAATCGGGATTGATACGTTCCCTGTGGGCCTTCACGGTCTCTTCCAGCCGCCCTCTCACTTGATCGCGCCTCGGGCAGGGAATTTCACCGCTCAATACGGCCTCCGCGGGAAGCACGTGGAAGTACAGATGCTCACCCCAATGTTTGTCCACGTAGAGGGCGTCGGGCTGAAAGGCCACGACTTTCGTGCCCATCTCGTCTTTTCTGAGGCGCGCCCGCACCATTTGCCCCGTCTCCACGCGGCTCATATTCATGTACTCGCGCCGCTGATTGGAGACGAAATTGCCCATGGAGTAGGCGACGAAGGTGTGTTTGTCGCCCCGCGCGATGTTATCGATGGCGAGAGGCACGTGGGGATGGCTTCCGAAAATAATATCCACGCCTTTTTCCGCCAAATAGGCCGCCTGCTTTTTCTGCGCGGCCGTCGGCGCCTTCGTGTACTCCTCGCCCCAATGCATAAAGCAGACGACGGCATCGACGCCTTGCGCCTTTAATGCGGCCATGTCCTCGTCCACCTTTTCTTCGGAATAGATGGCCACGGCGTGGGGCTTGTCGCTGTTTTTCATCACCCCGTCGTTTCCGTTGAGGCCGTAGGTGTAGGAGAGAAAGCCGATTTTGATGGCGTTCACGGTTTTGATGAGGGGCTTCGCTTCCTCCTCGCCGGTACCCACCACATCCATGCCCGCCTCGGCGAGGGCGCGGTAGGTATTCTCCACACCGGGCCCGAAGGTGTCGTAGGCGTGATTGTTGGCCGTGGACACCACGTCGAAGCCCACGGCCTTCAAGTCCCGTGCTATTTCTATGGGCGTTGCAAACATGGGAAAGGTGGTATAGCCCTTCGCCCCGTCGGTTAAGGTGGTTTCCAAATTGATCATGGCAATGTCGGCATCGTCGATAAAGGGCTTCACGTAGCGAAAGTCCTCGGTAAAATCAAAGCCCTCGCCCCGCCTCGCTGCGTTGATCTGGGGCCGGTGCATCATGTAATCCCCGAAGGCGACGAGGCTCACCTCCGTGGGCACCATCTTTTTTTCTTTCTGCGGCGGCCCTTCGGCTTCACAGCCCGTTAAAATGAGTAGCGCCGCCAATAAAAAGAGTCGAATTGTTTTCATCAGCATTCCTTTTCTTCTGTTCATTCATTCACGTATTTATTGTATCAGTCTTTTCATAATTTTTGCACTAAAAAAGCGGGGTCTCCCCCGCTTTCGTCGACTACGTCTATAAGCCGTGTTTTGTATCGGTTAACTATCTGTCTGGTCTTTCCGTCGCCGGAAAGCTCTAGCGACCTACCTACCGGAGACGACGAGCAGCCGCCTTTTTCCCTCTTTGGTCTTGCTCCGAATGGGGTTTACATAGCCGCACAGTCGCCTGTGCGCTGGTGAGCTCTTACCTCGCCTTTCCACCCTTACCTTTGCAGGCGGTATCTCTCTGTTGCACTAGCCTTGGGGTCGCCCCCACCGGACGTTATCCGGCATTCTCGCTCTGTGGAGCACGGACTTTCCTCGCTACGCGCAGTTAACTGACGTACTCGACGAATTATTTTACCATATTCGGTTTCAGATTTCAAAGACGAAGGGGGAATTCATCACCACGTGGGCACTGGCGCCGGAAATTTCTTCCACCCACTCCGCCATGGCCATTAAGATGGCCTTTTCGCTGTGGAAATGGCCGATGTCCAGTACCATGAGGCCGATTTCCGCGGCGTGTTGGCCGTCGTGGTGCTTTACATCCCCGGTGATGAGCACATCGGCGCCTTGAAGGGCCGCCTCGTCGATGTAATCGGCGCCGCTTCCGCCGACGAAGGCGATGGTGTCCACCGCCTCTTTCTTTTTGCCGTAGCCCCGCACATTGTCGATGGCTTCGGCTTCAAAGACGGCCTTGAGATCGGTGAGGCTCATGTTGTTTTCGCCGATGATTCCCAGCTCGTCTTCTTCCGATAAGACGCGGACATTTTTAAGCCCGAGCTTGTCGATCCACTGATCATTTACGCCGCCCTTGGCCTTGTCCATATTGGTGTGGGCGGAGTAGACGGAAATGCCGCGGCGAATTAAATCCACCACCATGGCGCCTTTCGTCGTCTCTTCCGCCACATTGGAAAGGCCGCCGAAAAGAAAGGGATGGTGGGTTAAAATCAATTCCGCGCCGACTTCCGTCGCGAGATCCACCACCTCCGGCACCACGTCCATGGCCACCACCACATTCGTCACGTCGCGATCCGCAAGCTTAATCTGCCAACCGCTGGCGTCCCAGGGCTCCTGAAGCTCTTCCGGCGCCCATTTGCGCAAATTATTGATGATTTCTACACAGTTCAATGTATGCCTCCCATCTTTCCACGTCCCTTTTCACCTTGTCGATTAAATCCTTTTTGCCGCTCACTTCCACGGCGCGGGCCACGCCTTCGAGGCGGGCTTTTTCTTTTTCCGCCATGGGCAGAAAGTCGTCGCAATGAATAAAATCTTCCCAGGAAAAAACATCGCTTCCGCCGGCTGCGATTTTCATGAGGGGATAAAATTTGCCCCGCTCTTCCACGAGATCTGATTCCATTAATTCAAAGCCCGATCTGTTCAAGTAATCGAAGAGGTCCTCCGCCCCCTGCATGGGCTGAACGATGCACCAATCCAGAGAATTCACCACGTCTTTTCCCCGGGCCAAAATGTCGGCGATTAATTGGCCGCCCATGCCCATAATAATGGCTCCTTGAATTTCTCCCTCGGCGATGGGAGCAAAGCCGTCGCCCAAGCGGGTTTCGAAACGGCCGCAAAAGGCCCCTGTCAGAAGTGTAGCCGCCTTGTTTAAGCTCGGGGCGGAAATGTCCGTAGCGATGACTTTCTCGGCTCTGTTTGTCTCTAAAAGGGCGTGGGAGATATAGCCGTGGTCGCAGCCTATATCTCCCACACAGTGAACCGCCGGGGTCATATGAAAGACGGCCGTAAGCCGCTTCGACGATTCAATCATTCCAAAAAGTCTTTCAGTTTCTTGCTGCGGCTCGGGTGGCGCAGCTTTCTCAATGCCTTGGCTTCGATTTGACGAATCCGCTCCCGGGTCACGTCAAATTCCTTGCCCACTTCTTCCAATGTGCGGGCGCGACCGTCTTCCAAGCCGAAGCGCAGGGTGAGCACTTGTTTTTCTCTTTCCGTCAAGGTGGTGAGGACGTCGCCTAATTGTTCCTTCAGGAGAATAAAGGTGGCCGCCTCTTGAGGAGAGAGGATGTCGTCGTCGGGAATAAAGTCGCCTAAGTGGGAATCCTCTTCTTCGCCGATGGGCGTCTCCAGGCTCACGGGCTCTTGGGCGATCTTTTGAATTTCACGCACCTTGTCCACGGTAATGCCCATTTCTTCGGCGATTTCTTCCGGTTGCGGATCCCGGCCCAAATCTTGCACCAATTGCCGTTGTACCCGCACCAATTTATTGATGGTTTCCACCATGTGCACGGGAATACGAATGGTCCGCGCCTGATCGGCAATGGCACGCGTAATGGCTTGGCGAATCCACCAAGTGGCGTAGGTGGAGAATTTAAAGCCCTTTTTATAATCGAATTTGTCTACGGCCTTCATGAGACCCAAATTGCCTTCTTGAATTAAATCCAAAAAGCTCATGCCTCGGCCCACGTAGCGCTTGGCGATACTTACCACGAGACGCAAATTCGCTTCGGCCAATTCCTGCTTGGCCAGCTCGTCGCCTTCTTCCATGCGCTTGGCAATGGCCACTTCTTCGTCGGGCTCCAAGAGGGGAATCTTTCCGATCTCTTTTAAATACATGCGCACGGGATCGTCCACGCTGCCGCCTTTGACTTCCGTGGGTTCTTTCTTCTTTTTCGTCGCCTTATGCTTTTTTTCCTCGTCGTCTTTTAAAATTTCCACGTCGAGATCTTCAAACTCCGCATAGATGTCGTCCATTTCATCGCTGGATAAATCCACGTCATCGAGCGCATCGATGACTTCTTTTGCCGTTAAACTGCCGTGCTTGACGCCTTTTTTAAATAACTTTTCAATGGCCGGATCTTTTTCCAAAATGTGTTCGTCAAATTGGTGGAGTTGATCCTTGTGATCCATACTGTTCGTCATCTATGATTCGTCCCCTTTTCTACTTCCTGTAAACGTCGGTTTATTTCGTTGAGTTCATATAATTTCTCGGGCAGACTTTGATTCTCGTCCGCCTCATGGGCCTGTTCCATATGTTCTATATCGTGTAGTAATTTCTGACTGCGAAGCCTGAGCCCTTCGGCATAAATGCGGTCGATCAGCTCGCCGACGATGGCTTCACCCTGTATTAGATCCATACCCTTTGTGAGGCGATAAAAACGGTCTTTCATCTCCGGATAGGCATCGAAAAATTGCCCCTTGCGCTCCTTCTGCGGAAGGTCCTCTTTGTAGAGATCCGCCATGGTGGTAAACATGAGGCCCCAGCTTTCTCCTGCCACAAATTTCCACTGATCCTTCGCTTCGATAATGGCGAAAAAATCTTTGTCTTCCAGGCCGTACTGCAAGAGACTGAGCCACAAGCTTTCCATGGGATCCGACTGAGGCGTTGTCGCCGCTTTCTTTGGCCGATTCAGATTGCCCCGGCGGATTTCTCCTTCGAAGGATTCGGGGCGTACGCCATAGGTCTCGGCGAATTTCTTCGCGAAGACGTCCCGCTCCACCGGGCTTTTCACCTTCGACAAAATGGCCGTGACGCCTTTTAAAAATTCCGAGAGGGAAGCGGCGTCTTCAAGTTGAAAATTTTTTTCCAGATTTTGTACCTGAAACTCGATGGAGGAAAGGCCCCGGTTCAGCTTGCCTTCAAAGGCGATTTTTCCGTAGTCCCGAATGTATTCGTCGGGATCTTTTCCCCCTTCCAGCACGACGATGCGCGGGCGAATGTCTTCCGCAGCCAAGATGTCGATGGCCCTGTTCGTGGCCTGAAGCCCGGCATTGTCGCCGTCGTAGCAGATAAAGACCTGTTTGCCGTAGCGCTTAATCACCCGGGCCTGCTCTCGGGTGAGGGAAGTGCCCAAACTCGCCACGGCGTAGCCGATCCCCGCCGCGTGAAGGGAGATCACGTCCATATAGCCTTCCACCAAAAGAATCCGTGAGCGATCCGATACTTTCATGACGCGATTTAATCCGTAGAGCTCCCGGCTCTTTTTGTAGAGCAGGGTGTCCGAGGAGTTTAAGTATTTCGGCAAGCTGTCGTCGAGAACCCGGCCGCCGAAGCCCACGACGCGGGATTTTCTGTCGATAATGGGAAAGATCAGGCGGTTTCTGAAGCGATCGTAGTAATGGTTTTTCTCCTCATTGTAGGAGAGAAGGTTCGCGTCGAAGAGCTCTTTTTCCTCGTAGCCCTTCTCCTTCATGTGGCCCAAGAGTTGATCGCCGCCGGCAGGGGCGAAACCCAGGCCGAAGGCCATGATCATGTCTCTTGCGATGCCGCGGTTTTTTAAATAGTTCAGGCTGTGGGGATTGCGGCTCAAAATTTCCATGTAGTAAAGGGCCGCCTCCCGGTTCATGGCCACCATGCGGGCCCGCTTTTTTTCCGCCTCCGTGTCTCTGAAGGAAGGCTTTAAGTCGATGTGAAGGTCTTCCGCCAATTTCTCCACGGCTTCGATAAAGCCCAGGCCCTCTTTTTCCATGAGAAATTTGATTATATCGCCGCCGGCGCCGCAACCGAAACAGTGGTAGTAGCCCTTATCCGGCTGCACAGAAAAAGAAGGGGTCTTTTCCGTATGAAAAGGACAAAGACCCATGTAATTTCTTCCTTTTTTCTCAAGTTTTGTGTATCGACCGATCCACTCGACAATATCGCTCTCTTCTTTTACCCGCTGAATAATTTCATCGTCGATGATCGAAGCCATATTGCCACCTGCTTTCTACAAACTGTGCCAATCCTTGGGCACGTAAAGTTCCTTCCACACATTAATGGCGAAGCGATCGGTCATGCCGGCGATGTAGTCGGTGACCATATCCGCTCGGCTCATGCCGTGGGCCTTGGAGAAAGCCACATGGGCTTCGGGAATCGCCTCGACCTGTTCCATGAAATAGGCGTAGAGATCCCGAATAAGCCGCTCCACCTTCCCGTCTTCGCTCTTCACCGTGGGATTGAAATACACCCGCTGAAACATAAAGTTGCGCAGATCCGACATGGCTGCGTAAATGGCGGGATCCATGGTGATTTCATCCGTCCCTTCACTTGCCTCGATGACGCTCTTTACCATGCAGGTAATGCGATCGGAATGGCTCGCCCCCAACGTGTCGACGATGTCTTTCGGGATGGCATCCATGGAGAGAACGCCGGCGCGAATGGAATCGTCGATGTCGTGATTTAAATAGGCGATGCGGTCGGCAAATTTAATGATCTGCCCTTCCAAGGTGTGGGCCGGATTCACGGCCTGCTCTTTGGAATGGTGCAAGATCCCGTCCCGCACTTCCCAGGTGAGATTCAGCCCCGGCCGATCCCCTTTCGATTCCAAGAGATCCACCACACGCAAACTGTGGGCGGCGTGATCGAAGCCACCCGGGTGCAATTGCTTCAACACCGCTTCTCCGGAGTGGCCGAAGGGGGTGTGGCCCAAGTCGTGGCCCAAGGCGATGGCCTCCACCAGATCTTCGTTCAGTCGAAGGCCCCGGGCCATGGTGCGGGCGATCTGCGCCACTTCCAAGGTGTGGGTGAGGCGAGTGCGGTAATGGTCTCCCTCCGGTGCGATAAAGACGTGGGTCTTGTGTTTCAGGCGGCGAAAGGCCTTGGAGTGAATGATCCTGTCTCTATCTCGTTGAAAACAGGTGCGCATGTCGCACTCGGGCTCCGGCATTCTGCGGCCCTTGGAACGGGCGGCGTGTGCGGCCCGTTCGTCTAAAATCGCCTCTTCAACTTTTTCCCATCGCTCTCGCTGAAGCATAGGCCCTCCTAAAATCGGGAAATCATGTAATCGTTAATGATTTCCGCCGTCTCTTCAATGGCTTTGTTGGACACGTCGATAATGGTGCAGCCGATGTCTTTCATGATCTGCACGGAGTAATCCACTTCTTCTTTGATGCGGTCCACATTGGCATACTTCGCCGAGGAATTTAATCCAAGCGCCCGGAGCCGCTCTTCCCGGATGGTGTAGAGTTTTTCCGAATTGGCGATGAGGCCGAAGAGCCTGCGCTTGTCTTTTTCGTAGACTTCCTTGGGCACGGGCACTTCCGGCACCAAGGGCACATTGGCCACTTTGTAAAGCTTGTTGGCCAAGTACATGGACAGGGGCGTCTTGGAGGTGCGGCTCACGCCGACGAGGACGATGTCCGCCTTCACCACGCCGCGGGGATCCTTGCCGTCGTCGTATTGCACGGCAAATTCGATGGACTCCACTTTTTTAAAGTAGTTTTCGTCCAAGCGACGGATCAAGCCCGGCTGACGCATGGGCTCATAGCCCAAAAGAGTTTCCAGCTTGTCCATGGGCGGGCCCATCACGTCCACCATGGCCAGGTTTAATTCCTTTTCTTTTCTCTTAATGTAGGCGCGGGTTTCCGTGTCCACATTCGTGTAGACAACCAGTGCCCGCTTTTGGGCCGCAGCTTCTTCGAGCAAGGGCTTTACCTGTTCCACGCTGTTGGTATAGGGGTAGCGCTTAATGGCGAAATCCTTCGTGTCGAATTGTTTTACCGAGGCCTTGGCGATTAACTCGCCGGTTTCACCGATGCTGTCACTAATGACGTAGACCATCAGTTTCGAGTCGTCGCGTACGGAATCAAGATTCATCGTCTCCCCCTAATTCTACAACTAAGCGGTTAATATTCGTCTTCGTCAAGCGGCCCACAACTTTCAGCTGCTCCTCCCCTACCACCACGGGCAGGGCGTCGATCTCCCATTGATCGATGGCTTGGGCGGCTGTGTAAACGGAATCCTTCGGCCCAATGGAAATAATATTGGGCATGCGGGTCATGATCATGGAAAGGGGCGTCTTTTCAAGATCCACTTGGCCGATGGCCGAGCGGAGCAGGTCTTTTCGGGACACGCATCCCACGAGAAAACCCTGGCGGGTAATGAAGATGGTACCGATGTTTTCGAGAAAAACGGCGCAGATGCCGTCGTAGACGCTGGCCTTTTCGTCGAGAACCGCGGGCACGCTCATGATCTCTTCCACGTGAATGCCGTCTAAAATTTTGCGCATTTCAAGATTCGTGGGATCGCCCTTGTAGTAGTAGCCCACCTTGGGCCTGGCGTCCAGATAGCCGAGCATGGTGAGCACGCTTAAATCGTTGCGTATGGTGCCCCTGGCCAGGTCCAAAATTCCCGCGATGTCGTCGCCGGTAATGGGCCCTTCTTCTCGAACGATTTGAATGATTTGCTCTTGCCGTTTACTCAGTTTCACCGGGCACCTACCCTTCGACGATTTGGTTTCCGTTAAACTCCCGTTGTACCAAGGCGTCGATTCGTTGAATCAAAGCCAGGCGATTGTTTCTGAGGCCTTCGTCTTCCGCCATGATCATGACGCGGTCGAAGTACAGGTGAATGGCGTCGGTTAAGGAATCCAACAGCGCCAAATACCTTGCGTCGTCCCGTTTTCTGTATGCTTCGTCGAGTTCCGCTTCCACTGCCAGGACCTTGTCGTAAAGGGCCCGCTCTTCTTCCGTTAAAATGGCTTCGTCGATCGTTTTATCCTTCGGTTCGTTTTTCGAGGCGATGTTTTCCACCCGGGTTACGGCTTCCAGGAAGGATTTCCGGTCGCCGCCTGTGAAGAAGTTTTGCATGGCTTGTGCCTTTTCAAAGACGCGCAGGCTGTCTTCGCCGTCGATGTCATTTAATGCCTGAATAATGTCGTAGCGAATGCCGTCGGCGTCCAACATGGTGTCGATGCGGCCACGGAAGAATTTCAGAATTTGCTTGCGCACTTCTTCTTTGTCGAAGACCAGCCCCATGGAATCCACGAAGGAGAACAGGGAGGCGTCGATGCAGTCGCTCAGGCTTAATTCCCAGTGTTTTTCGTTGATCATGCGCAAGATACCGATGGCCTTTCTGCGAAGGGCAAAGGGGTCTTGGCTTCCGGTGGGCACTTCGCCGATGGCAAAGAGGCCGCAGATCGTGTCGAATTTGTCCGCCAAAGACACGATGGTGCCGGTGGTAGATTCCGGAAGATCCGCGCCGCTGGCTACGGGCATGTATTGTTCGCGAATGGCGTCGGATACGACAGATTCTTCGCCGTCGAGCTTGGCGTAAATGCTTCCGATAATGCCTTCAAGCTCCGTAAATTCCTGAACCATATTGGTCATGAGGTCGGCCTTGGAAAGGTAGCAGGCGCGCTTGGCCGATTCCACGGTCTTGTCGCCGACGGCTAAAATTTCGCCGATTCGGGCCACGAGATCGGAAATGCGTCCTGTCTTGTCCGCCATGGTTCCCAATTTTTCCTGGAAGACGATGCCGCCCAATTGGCTTACATAATCTTCCAAAGGCTTTTCTCTGTCGTTGTCGAAGAAGAAGCGGGCGTCTTCCAATCGAGCTTCCAATACTTTTTCGTTGCCTTCGGCTACGACATCGGCGTATTCTTCGTTGCCGTTACGAATGGTGATGAAGTAGGGAAGCAAATCCCCTTCCGGGCTGTAAACCGGCGTGTAGCGCAGGTGTTCCCGCATGGGTGTCGTAATGACCACGTCGGGAAGGGAGAGGAATTTTTCCTGTACATTGCCCAAAACCGCCGTGGGGTATTCCACGATAAAGGTGAGTTCTTCCAAAAGATCGTCGTCTCTTCGGATTTCGCCGCCGTTGGATTTGGCCATGTGGTTGATTTGATAGAGAATGGATTCTTTTCGCTTGTCCTGATCCAGGATGACGAAATTTTTCTCCAAGGCTTCTTCGTACTCGCGTACGTCCTTGATTTCGATGTGGCTGCTGCCCAAGAAGCGGTGGCCGCGGGTCACATTGGACAGGGTGATGCCTTCTAAATCAAAGGGTACGACGCGGTCGTTCATCATGGAGAGAATCCAGCGAATGGGTCGTGCGAAGCGCAGGTTTTTTCCGCCCCAGCGCATGTTTTTCGGGAAGGGAATGTGGTGAATGGCATTGGGAATAATTTCCGCCAAAATCACTTCCGCCGGCTCGCCGGCTTTGTGAATGTGGGCGTAGATGTATTCGTTGCCCTTCAGTTCGCGGACTTCGAGATCCGCTTCCGTGACGTTTTGGCTGCGCATAAAGCCTTCCAGGGGCTTGTTGACGGAGCCGTCTTCTTTGTAGGCGATTTTCTTTGCCGGGCCCTTGACCCAATCTTCGATATCGCCTTGGGTGTCATCGATGCCGTGAATCATGAGGCTCAAGCGGCGGGGCGTAGCGTAGGCGTCGATGTGATCGAAACCTAAGTTTGCTTCATTCAGCGCCGTTTCCACTAAATCCTTAAAGGCGTTTAAGGCATTTCGAATGTAGGAAGAAGGCAACTCCTCCACGCCTACTTCGATTAAATAGATATTGTCTTGATTACTCATGATCGTCCTCCCCGTTCTTAATAAGTGGGTAGCCCATGGCTTCTCTTTGTTGAATATATTTTTGCGCCGACAGGCGAGCCAAGTTCCGAACCCTGGAAATATACGACGCCCGTTGGGAAACGGAAATGGCGCCTCGAGCATCCAGTAGGTTAAAGGTATGTGAACACTTCAATACGAAGTCGTAGCCCGGCAGGACCAGATCCAGATCCAGGACGCGGCTCGCTTCTTTTTCGTACATATCGAATAATTGCTTGAGCAGGTCGATGTCGGCGATTTCAAAACTGTATTTGGAGTGTTCGTACTCGGCTTTTTTAAAGATGTCGCCGTATTTAATGTGGCCGTTCCAGTCGATGTCGTAGACCGTGTCCACATCTTGCAGATACATGGCGATCCGTTCCAAACCGTAGGTGAGCTCGGCACTTTCCAAATCGCAGTTAATGCCGCCCACTTGTTGGAAGTAGGTAAACTGGGTGATTTCCATGCCGTCGAGCCAAACTTCCCAGCCCAGGCCCCAGGCGCCCAGTGTCGGGGATTCCCAGTTGTCTTCCACGAAGCGAATGTCGTGTTTTAAGGGATCGATGCCCAAAACTTCCAGGCTCTTTAAGTAAAGTTCCTGCACATCTTCCGGCGAGGGTTTTAAAATAACCTGCAGTTGATGGTGTTGGTAGAGGCGGTTCGGGTTGTCGCCGTAACGACCGTCCGCCGGCCGCCTGGAGGGCTCGACGTAAACCGTGCGCCAGGGTTCGGGACCCAAGGTGCGCATAAAGGTATGGGGGCTCATGGTGCCGGCCCCTTTTTCCGTGTCGTAGGCTTCCAGTACCGTGCAGCCTTGATCGTTCCAGTACTCTTGTAGTTTCTGTATCATTCCTTGAAAATGCATTTCTTCCTCCCCTCTACATCCTCAACTGTAGAGATTGTATGTTGTCCAGTTGTAAATTGACCACGGTGTAGACTTTCAGCAATCGATAAATTTTTTCCAAGGTGGTTTTATCCACATCTTCCAAATTTATCTTATCTAAAGAAGTATATAGCAAATGGCGCAAAGTGTAAATATCCCGCCCGTCCAAAGGCTCTCCCCCGGCGGCCCCCTCGGCCTCGACGGCGCCTGCGTTGGAGAGAAAAACGTAGCTTCCTTCGTCGGATTCGGGCAACATGGGCCGGTAGCCCATAAAGCTTAAATACTTGATCAAGAAGCCGAGAAACACCGCAAGAGGCGCCTCCGTTAAGGAAAGTTCGTGAAGGGCTTTTCGTATTAAGGAAAAGATTCGCGCCGTTCCCTCATCTTCCATGCTGCTTTTGTCCACGATCTCCACCAGGGCGGAGGCGTAGATCATGTTGTCGTAATTGTTTCTCAGGCCCATATTGGCCTGGAGGATTTTTCCGCTGTTTAAGTAGTAAAAGCTCTTGCCCGCACTGAGGCGATAGAGACCGAAGGTGAAGGGCTCGCTTAATGCCACGGTGGCGGAGCGGCGGGATTTGGCCCCCTTCACCAAGACGGAAAGCTTCCCCGCCCGCTCCGTGTAGAGGCGAATGATCTTGTCGCTTTCGCCGTAGGCCGTGGCGGCGAGGACCACGCCCTGACACTCAATCCGCTTTGTAGCCAAAAGCCTTGACCTTCTCGTCTTTTTCCCGCCAGTTTTTGCTCACCTTTACCCAGAGGCGCAGGTTCACGTGTTCGCCTAAGAAGGCTTCGATTTCTTTTCGCGCCTCCGTGCCGATGCGCTTCAGCATTTGACCGTTTTTGCCGATAATAATACCCTTGTGGGAATCCCGCTCCACGTAAATGGTGGCCTGAATGTCCATGTGGTCTTTTCCTTCCACTTCTTTCATGGAGTCCACGGACACGGCCAAACCGTGGGGCACTTCGTCTCGTAGATAGAAGAGGCCTTTTTCCCGAATCAATTCGGCGACGATAAATTTCTCCGGCTGATCGGTGATCATGTCTTCGGGGAAATATTGGGGGCCTTCCGGCAAATGCTCGAAGATCACGTCCACCAGATGATCCACGTTTTCGTCGTTTAAGGCGGAGACGGGGACGATGTCTTCGAAGCGGTTCATGGCGGCAAATTTCGCGATAATGGGAAGCACTTCGTCTCTCGGCGCCACATCCACTTTGTTAATGACTAAAATCGCCGGAATGTCCCGCCCTTCTTTTTCCATGGCATCGAGAATCATTTGATCCTTCGGGCCCAGGTAGTCGCTCATGTCCACCACCATGAGAATCACGTCCACCCCTTCCATGGAGGAGACGCTGGTCTTTAACATGTAGTCGCCTAATTTGTTTTTCGGCGATTGAATCCCCGGCGTGTCGAGAAAAATAATTTGGCCCCGATCGTCGGTGTGGATCATGGTGATTTTATTTCTCGTGGTTTGGGCCTTGTTTGAAGTGATGGACAGTTTTTCCTTAAGTATTCTGTTTAACAGCGTGCTTTTTCCCACATTGGGGCGTCCCACGACGCTGACAAATCCTGATTTATGCATCGACATCTCCTTTTACATTTTCCGGCCCGAAGCTGTGGGGCAAGAGCTCGTCCAGTGTGTGAACGTGGTAGTTTTCTTCGTCTTTCGCCACGACGACTGTGGCATTTTTTCCGAATTCTCGGAGCACCTGGCGGCACACGCCGCAGGGATAGCCCATGTCCTCGCCCGCCACCACGGCGATGATTTCCACCTGCTTTGCCCCTTCGCTGATTGCTTTAAAGACGGCCACCCGCTCGGCGCAGACCGTGGGGGTAAAGGAGGCGTTTTCGATATTGCAGCCGGTATAGATCTTGCCGTCATCGGCGAGAAGGGCTGCGCCCACGGCGTAGTTCGAGTAGGGCACGTAGGCGGATTTCTGCGCCGCCTTTGCCGCGGCGATTAGTTTTTGAATTATTTCTTTTCGGTTCATTTTATCCCATCCAAACAAAAATAATAACGGCGACGGCGATGCCTAAGACGGCACCCGCCACGGTTTCCATGGGCTTATGTATTTCCCCTTCGATGCGGCTTTCCGCCACGAGAAAGGCCAGGCCGAAGGCGAGAGCCGCGATAAATCCGTTCATGGAAATAAAGGTAATGGAGGCCGCCATGCAAAAGGCCAGGGCGGAATGGCCGCTGACGGCGCCGCCTTGAAAGTAGCTTCCCCCGTGTTCCCGCTTGTAAAGCTTCGCGCCCACGGTCAAGATCAAGACGATAATAATGGCCACGAAGGTCAGGTGGGGCCCGGAGTTTTTAATTCGAACCAAGACCACATCGGTAAAGGAAATGATCCGGTCGAAAAAGAGCAAGTAGCCCGTCACCGCCGCATTGATCCCTGCGAGCAAGACGGCGCCGGCGCTGATGTCTTTGACGAGTTTCGCCATGGGGTGGTATTCCTGGGTCACCATGTCCACGGTGCGCTCGATGGCCGTGTTGAAAAGCTCCGAGACGATGACGAAGGTGACGGCGAAGAGCAGGGCGATAAATTCGATGCGGGACAGATTAAACAAAAGGCTGAAGGCGATAACCCCCAGCGCCGCCGCGTAATGAAATTTCATGTTTCGCTCCGAATGAATGGAGCTGATGATGCCCTGTACGGCAAAGTTAAATGATTTGATAAAGTTACCGCGCTTCATTTTCTTCCCCTTCGAATGCCGCGAGGAGCGCCTCTTCCCTGGCGCGCATGGCCGCCTTTTCCTCGGCCTCCTCGTGATCGTAGCCTACTAAGTGGAGCAGGCTGTGTACCGTAAGGTAGGTGAGCTCCCGGCGGTAGCCGTGGCCGAATTCCTCGGCCTGCTCCTTCACCTTGGCGGTGTTGATTATTACATCGCCCAGGTTCCTAAAGTCGCCGTAGACCTCGTCCATGGGAAAACTCAACACATCTGTCACCTTGTCCACGCCGCGAAAATCTCGATTTAGGGCGCGGATCTCCTCGTCTTCCACGAAGCTCACGGAGACTTCCACCTGTGCCTCTTCGGCGATTTTCGGAACGACGAAAGAAATAAGGGATTGAATTAAAGCCCTGTCTTCTTCCGACAAGGCGATGGTCTCTTGCCGATCGTCCATATAGAGGCTAAGTTCGGTCATGGCCCTTCCCCTTTTGGTCCTTGTTGTCTTTACCGTCTTTGCTTTTCGATTCTTCAGCCTGTTTTTCCTTTTCCCGATCGAAGCGGTCGTAGGCGTCGATGATCCGTTGCACCAAGGGATGGCGCACGATGTCGTTTCGGCCCAGGCGAATGATCTCGATGCCCTTGACGCCGTCCAAGATTTTAAGCACGCTCTTCAGGCCCGATTGCTTGCCCCGAGGCAAGTCGATTTGGGTCACGTCCCCGGTGATAATGGCCTTGGAGCCGTAGCCCAGCCTGGTCAGAAACATTTTCATCTGCTCGTTGGTGGAGTTTTGCGCCTCGTCTAATATGACGTAGGCATTGTCCAAGGTGCGCCCGCGCATGTAGGCCAAGGGCGCCACTTCGATAAGGCCTTTTTCCAAATACTTTTGAAAGGCGTCTTGGCCCAGAATTTCGAAAAGGGCGTCGTAGAGGGGGCGAAGGTAGGGATCCACTTTCATCTGCAAATCCCCGGGCAAAAAGCCCAAGCTTTCGCCGGCCTCCACGGCGGGGCGCGTGAGGATGATGCGGTTGACTTCTTTTTCCTTAAAGGCCTTCACCGCGTTGGCCATGGCGATGTAGGTCTTTCCCGTGCCGGCGGGACCGATGCCGAAGACCACGTCGTGACTTCTGATGGCATCTAAGTAACGCTTCTGCCCCAAGGTTTTCGGGCGAATGGGCCGGCCCATTTCCGTGTAGACGATGACGTCGTCCAGGAGGGAGGTGAAGCTGTCTTCGATGCCCGCCTGTACCAGGTCGATGCTGTATGCCACGTCTTTTTTGTCCACGCGCTTTTGCTTGTGGATGGCTTCGATTAAATTTTCAAGGACGATGCCCGCCTGTTTCACCGGGCCCTCTTCCCCTTTTACCGTGAGGCCGTCGTCTTCCTGGCGAATGGTCACGGAAAAAGCCTCCTCGATCATTTTCGTATGTTCGTCTAAATGACCGAATAATTCCTTTAACACCTTGGGTTCACTGATGCCGATAGCTAATTGATCTTGCAAAAACGTCTCCTTTACTTACGTTTACACTTGGGTTTGTTGAATACTTCGCTGTAAATAAACGGCCGGTAGGCCTCGTCGAATTTTTCGATGGCGGCAAATGGCGAGGGCTTTGCGGCCTCCGGCTCTGCCGCTTGGGGCGCGACGGGAGCCTCTTCTTTGGCACGATCGGCGGCAAGGGCCGCTTCCGTGGCCTGCTTTAATGCCGCGTCATCCATTTGCCGTTTCTTTTTCAGCCGCTCTTTTTCCCGAGCGCGGGTTTCTTTTTTCGCTGCCTTTGCCTCGGGTTGTTGAAAACTTTTTATGGCCCGCTGCACCTCGATGGGCAGATCCTTGTAATCCGCCTCCCGGCCATTACCTCTTCCCGTTTTTTCCTTTGTTCCCTGAAATTGTTTTATGGCCTGCTGCATCTCATCGGGCAGCCCCACGCCATGGGATTTCTTCTTCGCCTCCGTGCCGCTGCTTTCTTCCATACGGCTTTTAATCAGACCGAAGAGCGCGATGAGGAGAATGGGAAGGAGGCTGTTCATTCACTTGCCTCGTCGATTTTCTTTTTGTCTCCGCCGGCGATGGCTTCCCGCATGGCCGTGTCGCTCTTTAGGTTTTCAAGCTCGTAGTAACCGCCCACGGAAAGATTTCCGGACTTCAATGCTTCCGCTAAAGCCCTGGGCACTTCCGATTGAGCTTCCACGACGCGGGCGCGCATGGCTTCCACTTCGGCGCGCATTTCCTGTTCCCTGGCGATGGCCATGGAGCGGCGTTCCGATGCCTTCGCTTCGGCGATGCGCTTGTCCGCTTCCGCTTGGTCCGTTTGCAGACGGGCACCGATGTTTCGCGCCACGTCCACGTCGGCGATGTCGATGGATAAAATTTCGTAGGCCGTGCCCGAATCCAATCCCTTTTCGAGGACCACGCGAGAAATATTATCCGGGTTTTCCAACACTTCCTTGTAGGTTCTCGACGAGCCCACGGTGGTGACGATGCCTTCGCCGACCCGGGCGATAATGGTTTCTTCACCGGCCCCGCCGACGAGGCGGTCGATATTGGCCCGCACGGTCACTTTGGCGATGACCAAGACTTCGATGCCGTCTTGGGCCACGGCGGAAATCTTCGGCGTCTCGATCACTTTCGGATTGACGCTCACTTGCACCGCTTCCAAAACGTCTCTGCCCGCCAAGTCGATGGCGGCGGCCTCTTCAAAATTCAATTCTATGTCGGCCCGTTGGGCGGCGATGAGCGCATCAACAACGGCGTCCACATTGCCCCCGGCCAGGTAGTGACCTTCGACAGAGCCGATGTTTAAGCCCATGCCGGCTTTCGTGGCCTTGATCATAGGGTTTACGATTCGACGGGGTTTTACGCGGCGCAGGCGCATGCCGATGAGGTCGCTCATCCGCACTTTTACGCCGGAGAAAAAGGCCGTCACCCACAAACCGATGGGCACCATGGTGAGTACGACGAGTAAAAAGACGACGATGACAAAGGCGATGATTGCGCCGAAAATAGTACCGAGTCCCATTGGAATCCCTCCTCTGATAAATCAATTATTTCTGCTGCGTTTTTCTTATAAGTACATTCATCGAAAGAGGCGGAGCGAAATCAGTCCACCTCTCTCACGGAAATGGTGCGCCCGCGAACGGACACAATCTCGATTTTGCGGTGGCCTTCGATTAAGGGGCCGGTGGAGCGCACGGTGACTTCCTCGCCGTTAAATTCCCCGATCCCTTCCGGGCGCAACTGCGTTCTTGAAAGGCCCACGTCCCCCACTTTCCACGGCATGAGCTTTTCCCTTTTAGGTGTATCTTGCCCCATGAGGCGCTTCACCATGGGCAGGCTCTCGCCTTTTTCCCACAGCCCCCGGGCCATTAAGAGCACGACGACGGCGGAAAGGAAAAAAGTGAGCATGGCCTGCACGCCGTTGTCCATGGCCAGAGCGAGGGAGATAAAAAACAAAGCGATGCCGCTGATGCCGGCGATGCCGAATCCCGGCACGATGGCCTCCACGAGGACGAGAACGCCGCTCGCCAAAAACAAAAGCAGGGTGATAACCGACGCCGCGCCGCCGAAGATTCCCGTGATGAAGTAGATCAGCATGGCGGCCGCGCCGAAGATCCAACTTTTTGAAAATTCTTTGGAAAAAAGGGCGTAGGTAAAACTCGCCAGGCCCACGATGACCAAGGCCGATCTGAGCCAGGGCAGAAGGTCGGCGCCGGGGCCCGCCGCGTAAACCGGCGTCGCCGCGAAAAGAGAAACAAGCGACGTTAAAAAAAGTTTCATGCCCACACCTCCCCATATATTTATACCCGAGGAAATTATGCGTAATCGAAAGTAACCCGGAGAGGCTCTCCGGGTTACTTTAATTTAAAATGCGATTGACGATTGCGTTAACCGCCTTGCCGTCGGCGCGACCTTGCACTTTCGGCATAATGTTTTTCATGAGAAGACCCATTTGTTTTTTCTCCGTGATGTTGTTTTCTTCCATCACTTGGCGAATCAACTTCTCGAGCTCTTCTTCCGATAATTGTTCGGGCATGTATTTCATGAGAACGTCGATTTCCGCCTTCGTGCTTTCGACCAAATCGTCGCGGCCGGCTTTTTCGAATTCTTCGATGCTTCCCCGGCGTTCCTTGATTTCCTTGGACAGCACTTTGAGTACGCCTTCGTCGTCCAGTTCGACGCGTTCGTCCACTTCTTTTTGTTTAATCGCGGCGCGCACCATGGTGATCGTATCTTTCGCTCTCTTATCCTTCGTCTTCATTGCAGTTTTTAAATCCTGCATTAAGGTTTCTTTTAAAGACAAAATAACACCTTCTCAATTAGTATTTACGTTTTTTTCTGCGTGCTTCCTCAGATTTTTTCTTACGCTTTACACTGGGTTTTTCGTAGTGTTCGCGTTTGCGAACTTCTTTCAAAACACCACTGGAAGCACATTGTCTTTTAAATCTTTTTAAGGCAGATTCTAAAGACTCGTTTTCTCCAACGCGGATTTCCGACATGATTTCCCCTCCCCTCTTTTTGAAAAGAGTGAATAGCCTTTTCGGCTAAATTCTTAACTATTATACACGTTTCGAAAGGGGAATTCAACAAATCCTAAGGTTTTTCAATGATTTAACCCGGTGGCCATTGCAGGCTTCTTCCGCCTAAAACGTGGAAGTGCATGTGTTTTACCGACTGGCCGCCGTCTTCGCCGATATTGTGTACGACGCGGTAGCCGTTTTCGAGGCCTTCTTCCCTTGCCAAGTCGCGAATCTTTTTAAACACGTAGCCGATGAGTTCGCTGTCTTCGTCTTCCATGGCATCGAGGGAGTCGATGTGTTTTTTCGGAATCACCAAGAAGTGTACCGGCGCCTGAGGTTCAATGTCTTTAAAGACGTAGACCTTGTCATCTTCGTACAAGCATTGGGAAGGAATTTCGCCTTCGATGATCTTACAAAATAGACAATCCATTCGCATGCTCCTTTCTGATTCGGCCGGTGATTTCACCGCCTCTTTCTCCCTCAATTGTAACATATTCAAGAGTGTTTCTCAGATCTTCTTTTCCCTCTACGGACAGGTAAATGTAGTTGGGAGTGTAGCCGTAATTTTTGTCGTCTTTTTTCTCTTCAAAGAGCACGGGATAGGTCTTGCCGATTCTGTCTTTTACGAAATCCGCGGCCAGTTTGTCTCCGAGAGCGATCATGCGGGCGGCCCGCTCTTTTTTCACCGGGCCGGGGATTTGATCTTTCCTGCGGGCGGCCGGCGTGTTTTTCCTGATGCTGTAAGGAAAGACGTGGAGACGGGAAAAGCCCATTTCCTCGACGAAATCCAAGCTCTCCTCGAAATCTTCTTCACTTTCGCCGGGAAAGCCTACAATGACATCGGTGGTGAGCCCGGCATCGGGAAACACGCGCCGTATGCGCCGCACCGTGTCCCGATATTCTTCCGGGGTGTAGTTGCGATTCATCTCCCGCAGAGTTTTTTCTGCGCCGCTTTGCAGAGACAGGTGGAAATGAGGCATAAAGCGCTTCAGCTTGGCCACGCGGTTCAAAAAGTCGTCGGTCATGGTCATGGGCTCGATGGAGGAGAGGCGAATCCGCTCGATCCCTTCCACTTCATCCATGGCCTCGATGAGATCCACAAGGGTCACGTCTTCGGAAAGATCTTTTCCGTAGCTGCCCACGTGGATCCCCGTCAGGACGATTTCTTTAAAGCCGCTTGCGGCCAAGCGCTTCGCTTCTATCAATGCGTCGTCCATGTCCCGAGAGCGGATAAAGCCCCGGGCGTAGGGAATAATGCAGTAGGCGCAGTACTGATTGCAGCCGTCCTGCACTTTCATATAAGCCCGTGTGTGATCTTCGATTTCTTTAATTTCTAAATGCTCGAAGTCCTCCCCTTGCTCGTGGGCCTCGACGTGGACGATTTGATCCGCTCCCTGAAAGAGCGCCTCCACGTAGCCGGGCAGGGCGGCGCGATCTTTCGTGCCCAGCACCAAATCCACGCCGTCGATCTTCGCCACTTCCTCGGCGGAAACCTGGGCGTAGCAGCCGATGACCACCACTTTGCAGTTGGGGTTTTCCCGCTTGTGGCGGCGAATAATCTGGCGGCTCTTTCGGTCGCTTTCGTTGGTCACCGTGCAGGTATTGATGATCGCGAGATCCACGTCCATGGATGCGTCGTGACCGTAGCCCTCTCTTTCCAGCATTTCTTCCACGGCTTCCGTTTCATATTGATTGACTTTGCAGCCCAGTGTATAGGTTTTAAATCGCCGCATGAGGCCCCCTTTCTATTTTCCGCTTGATGACATAAGATGCCACGATTCCCGCCGTTTCCGTGCGCAGGATCCGCTCGCCCATGGTAATAAATTGGGCCTTCGCATTATGCAAGAGGGCCACTTCCCTGTCGGAAAAGCCCCCCTCCGGCCCGATGATGACATAGATTTTTTTCGCCGAGTCGAGAGACGCGTCTTCGATTTCCACGGCCGCCTCGCCTTCGTAGCAGACGAGGAGCAAATTCTCGGGACCGGCCGCGGCGATGAGCCCGTCCACGGTGAGCAAATCGCCGACAAGGGGCACACGGCGTCGATTGGATTGCTTCGCCGCTTCTTCGGCAATTTTTTCGAAGCGGGCCTTCTTCCCATCATACTTCTTCGTGAGATTGGAAACGGAGCGATCCATTTGCAGGGGAATAAAACCGTCGATGCCGCATTCCGTGGCGTGTTTCAACACGGTCTCCGTCTTCTGATTTTTTCCCACGCCCTGAGCCAGGAAAAGCTCCGTAGAAACAGCTTTTTCCTCTACGGCCTCTTCCACGCGCACGAAGGCCTCGCCGCCGATGATCTCGAGGGTTCCCCGAAAGAGGCTTTCGTTCCATGCGATTTGAAGAACGTCCCCTTCCTTGGCTCGCAGGACCCGAAGCAGGTGATCCCTGTCTTCTTCACGCAAAATCGCACGCTCGCCGACGACGGGCTTCTCGTCTACAAAGAAATGCCTCATTTTATTCGCCTCGCCGCGACAGCCGACCAATCGCCCTTCGTTTCGGTCTCGAGAATCCCGAAGCCTTCTTTCACTAAGGCCGCCTTTACGTCCTCGAGCTTTTCTTTTAATATTCCCGAGGCGATGTAAATGCCCTCGGGCTTCACGTGGCGGTACACGTCCTTTGCCATGCCGATGATCACTTCGGCGAAAATATTGCTCACCACCACGTCTGCCTCTTCTTTCACCACCTGAAAGAGGTCGCCGAGACGCACATCGATTTTATCTTCCAATTGATTCTTCGCCGCGTTTTCCTTCGTGGCCTCGATACACTGGGGATCCAGATCCCCGGCGATGACCTTCTCCGCACCGGAGATGGCGGCAACGAGAGATAAGATCCCGCTTCCGCAACCGATGTCGATGACCCTATCCCCTTCCTTCACGTAGCGTCTCAGGTAGCGGGAGCAGAGAAAGCTCGTGGCGTGATTGCCGCTTCCGAAGGCCATGCCCGGATCCAGCCACAGAATTTTTTCGCCGTCACGGGCATGGTAATCTTCCCAAGTCGGCACGATGGAAAGCCCTTCGTCGACGGCGATGGGATGAAAGTAGCGCTTCCAATCGTTGGCCCAGTCCTGATCCGCCACGGCTTCAATTTCCACGGAAAAGCCCTTCGCCTCTGCCGCCGCCGCGATTTTTTCCATGGCAGCCGTTTCTTCGGCATCGAAATAGGCCTTCAGCTCAAATCTGTCCGTCGGAGCCTGAACAAGGTCCTCGTCGATGCAGTCCCAAATAAAGGCGCCGTCTTTTAAATTGTCGATGGCGTCGGCGGAGATCACTTCATAGCTGTCCACGTCCATGGACTGAAGAAACATCTCTCCTTCTTCTTGCCGCGACCGTTCGCCGCTGAGTTTCAGCATGTGGTACATTGTCATTCAAAAAAGTCCTTTAGTTTTTGTAAAAATCCCTTTTCCTGCTCGGTCTTTTTGTTGCCCACCTCGCTGCGCAGTTGTTCCAAAAGCTCCCGCTCTTCGGCGGAAACTTTCGTCGGCACGAGGATTTTCACGGTAAAGATCAGATCCCCGGCGCCTTTTCTGCGCAAAAAGGGCACGCCTTCCCCTTGGATGCGGAAATCTTTGCCACTTTGGGTGCCGGCGGGAATGTCGTAGTCGATGATTTCTTTTAAGGTAGGCACTTTGATGGTGCCGCCTAAGACGGCGTCTTCGTAGCGAATGGGAATGTCTACGTATAAATTATTGCCTCTTCGCGTAAAGATGTCGTCTTCTTCTACGTGAAGGTACACATACACCGTGCCCGCCTGGCCGCCGTTGTCGCCGGCGTGGCCTTCGCCGGCCATGGTCATAATGCTTTGATCGTCGACGCCTGCGGGAATGCGCAGGTGAAGCTTTTTGTTGACCGTCTCTTTGCCGCTGCCCTTGCAGTGCTTGCAGGGTTCTTCGATAACGGTGCCCGTGCCGCCGCAGGTGTCACAGGGCACCACGCGCATAAAGCGGCCGAAAGCCGATGCGGTGGACTGGCGCACTTGGCCGCTGCCGCCGCAGGTTTCGCAGGTGTGAATCTTCGTCTCGTCCTCGGCGCCTGTGCCGTGGCAGTGGGAGCAATTTTCCGTGCGACGGATCTGAATGTCTTTTTCCGTGCCGAATACCGCTTCCTTAAAGGTCAGATTAATATCGTAGCGGATGTGGGCGCCGTCCCGCGGAGCCTTGGCCTGATTTCCGCCGGAAAAATTCGCGCCGAAGCCGCCGCCGAACATGTCGAAGAGGTCGCCGAAAATATCGCCGAAGCCGCCGGAGAAACCGCCGGAGGCGTAGTCGTTTTTAATGCCCTCTTCGCCGTAGACGTCGTAGGTGCTACGCTTGGTTTCGTCGCTTAACACTTCGTAGGCGAGATTGACTTCTTTAAATTTATGCTCCGCCTCTTCGTCTCCCGGGTGCAAATCCGGGTGGTATTGCTTCGCTTTTTTTCTGTATGCTTTTTTAATTTCCGCCGCCGTGGCGGTGCGCTCGATCTCTAAAATCTCGTAAAAATCTCTCATAGACACCATCTCTTTCTCTTCGCTCAAATAGTATTATCATATCCTATCTCCCGCGACTTTAAAAGATTCTAAAACAAAAAAAGAGCACCGAAGTGCCCTTTTTACCCAAGTCATTACTTATCGTCTTCGTCGTCGACAACTTCGTAATCGGCATCGACTACGTCGTCGTCGGCTTTCGCTTCTTCACCTTGTTCATTTGCTTGCGCTTGGGCTTGTTTATAAAGTTCTTCCGATACCGATTGGAAAGCTGTTTGAAGGGCTTCGGTCTTGGCCTTGATGGCGTCGATATCGTCCGTATCTTTGACGCTCTTCAAGTCTTCGATGGCGTCTTCAACTTTTTTCTTGTCTTCATCGGAAATCTTGCCGTCCACATCTTTCAGCGCGTTTTCGGACGCGTAGATGACGGAGTCGGCGTTGTTTTTAATTTCGATGGCTTCTTTCTTCTTCTTGTCTTCTTCGGCGTGGACTTCGGCTTCGCGAACTTTTTCCTTGATTTCATCTTCCGACAAGTTGGTGGAAGAGGTAATGGTAATGTGTTGTTCTTTTCCGGTGCCTAAGTCCTTGGCGCTGACATTGACGATGCCGTTGGCGTCGATGTCGAAGGTGACTTCGATTTGCGGTACGCCTCTACGCGCCGGTGCGATGCCGTCTAATTGGAAGCGACCCAAAGTCACATTGTCTTGTGCCATTTGACGTTCCCCTTGAAGCACGTGAATGTCGACGCTGGTTTGATTGTCGGCAGCCGTGGTGAAGGTTTGGCTCTTCTTCGTGGGGATGGTGGTGTTGCGTTCGATTAAGCGGGTGGTGACATTGCCCATGGTTTCGATCCCTAAGGAAAGGGGCGTGACGTCTAAGAGGAGCAAGTCCTTTACATCGCCGCTCAATACGCCGGCTTGAATGGCGGCGCCTAATGCGACACATTCGTCCGGGTTGATGTCTTTTTGGGGATCCTTGCCGATCAAGGTCTTAACCAAGTTTTGTACGGCGGGGATACGGGTGGAACCGCCGACCAACAAGACTTTGTCGATGTCCGATGCGGAAAGGTTGGCGTCTTTTAAGGCTTCCTTTACCGGGCCTTCGGTTTTCTTGACGAGGTCTGCGGTCAATTCGTCGAATTTCGCGCGGGAAAGGTCCATGTTCAAGTGCAAGGGGCCTTCTGCCGTGGCGGTAATGAAGGGCAGGTTAATGTTGGTGCTCATGGTGGAAGAAAGTTCTTTCTTCGCCTTTTCTGCCGCTTCTTTCAAGCGTTGCAAGCTCATGCGGTCGGCCTTTAAGTCGACGCCGTTTTCTTTCTTGAAGCTGTCGGCGATCCAGTCGATGATCTTTTCGTCGAAGTCGTCGCCGCCTAATTTATTGTTGCCTCGCGTGGATTGTACTTCGAAGACGCCATCGGAAAGTTCCAAAATGGACACGTCGAACGTACCGCCGCCTAAGTCGTAAATCATAACCATGCTGGAGTCCGTGTCCTTATCTTCGCCGTAAGCGAGGGCAGCTGCCGTGGGTTCGTTTACGATACGTTTGACATCGAGTCCGGCGATGCGTCCGGCGTCTTTCGTCGCTTGACGTTGGGCGTCGGTAAAGTAGGCCGGCACGGTGATGACCGCTTCGGTAATGGTTTCACCTAAATAACTTTCGGCGTCGGATTTTAATTTTTGTAAAATCATGGCCGAGATTTCTTGAGGCGAGTAATCTTTGCCGTCGATGGTGACCTTGTGATCGCTGCCCATGTGGCGCTTAATGGATGCCACGGTTCTGTCCGGGTTCGTAATGGCTTGGCGCTTCGCCGTTTCGCCGACGAGGCGTTCGCCGTCTTTGGTGAAAGCCACGATGGACGGGGTGGTCCGGTTGCCTTCGATGTTGGGGATAATCGTCGATTGGCCGCCTTCCATAACTGCGACGGCGGAGTTCGTTGTACCTAAGTCAATACCAATAATTTTTGCCATATTCATTTCCTCCTGAATGTACGTGTTTTCTAAGTGTACCTTTGTTAATCTATATTATTTTGAGACCTTCACCATGGCCGGTCGAATGACGCGGTCTTTCAGTTTGTAGCCCTTTTGCAAAACGTCGATGACCACATCGGCTTCGACGCCTTCTTTTTCTTCGATCATGACGGCGTGATGCAGATTCGGGTCGAAGGGCGCGTTCAGCGCGTCGATTTCCACGATGTCGTTTTTCGCCAGTTCGTCTCGGAACTGATCGGCGATCATCTTCATGCCTTCGTAAAACTTTTCGTCTTTCACATCGTCTGTGGCCAGCGCCCGTTCGAAATTGTCCAGAATGGGCAGAATGTCCAGGGCCAATTTTCCCATGCCCAAGAGATGCATTTGCTGCTTTTCTTCGCCGCTGCGCCGGCGGAAATTGCTGTAATCCGCCTGCAGGCGCAGATAGCGTTCTTCCAGCTCCGCGATGCGCTCGTCTTTTTCCGACGCATCTTCCGCCACTTCATTTTCAGTTGCTTCGGTCGCTTCGGTCTCTTCGGTTTGTTTCATTTCTTCTTCCGTCGGATCCATGTCCTTCGGCATGTCGTTATTATTTACTACCACTTCTCACCTCAACGTTCTTTTCCCAAGTCGCCTCGACAGTGCGTCGGTAAATGCCATGAGGGAATTCGCCGACTTTCTATAGTTCATCCGCACGGGACCGATTAAGGCGATTGCGCCCCAATCCGTGCCGTTCATGGGATAGATACGACTAATTAAACTGTTGTTCTGCATGCTCTTTTCCGTGTTCTCCGAGCCGATGCGAAAGCGAATGGCTTCGTCGCTCGGCAGGGGATGAAAAAGCCGCAATAGATTCGCCTTGTCCCGGACGTAATCCAGCATGGATTTCATGCGCCCCGGATCTTGAAATTCTTCGTAGCGAAACAAATGGCCCACGCCGCTTATGACCACGTCCACCTCTTCCACCGCGTGGATGACGCGGGAGAGGATCTCAGTGATTTGAAGGACGAAGGATTCGTAGCGCACGAGTTCTCCGGAGAGAACGAATTTCACTCCGTCGATGGCATCGAAGGGCGTGCCCACGAAGGCATCGGATAGGACGCCTGCGACGTAGCGCAGCTCTTCTTCGTCGACGCCGAAACCTAAGTCGATCATGCGTTTGACGACGACACCGCGGTCGCCGACGATGAGTAGCATGACCATGTGGTCGTTCACGGGAATTAAGTCCAAATACTTCAGCCTTCGATCGCTTTTTCTCGGCACCATCATCAGCGCCAAGTTTTCCGTGTGATCGGCCAGGGCTTCCACGGCGGTGGAATAAAAATCCTCAGAGCCGTAGAGCTCCATGGGCATGGCCTCCTCGAAATGGGTCACGAGGGATTTCGGAGAATCGATCTCGGGAATCAATTCGTCTACATAAAATCGATAAGCGCCTTCGGACGGAATGCGCCCGGCGGAAGTGTGGGGCTTTTCTAAAAGGCCCAAGGCTTCCAAATCGCTCATTTCGTTCCGTATGGTCGCCGAGGATACGGCGAGGGTCGGGGATTTCGAAATGGTGCGACTGCCTACGGGCACCGGGGAGGCGATGTAGGACTCGATAATTAGGTTTAAAATATCTGTCTTTCTCTTGTCCAACATAACCTCCTTTCCATATTAGCACTTGTGCTTATTGAGTGCCAATCGCTTATGGTTTAAGTATACCACGGTTTTAGCACTTGTCAAGGGCGATTGCTAAAAATAAAAAAGATTCTCCTTTCGAAGGCTCCATTCAGGAATTAGTAAAATAATCTAAAGCTTTGATGTTCGCCGGATCGGGACTTTTTAATTGCCGGCGGCAGGTTTAAGTGATTTCAAAACAAAACGACCACACCAGGGCATTCTTTTACCCTGATGTGGTCATTTTTGTTCTCTCTCATAGGAAGACGCTACGCACCATGCTTCCATGTTTCATGGATGCTTCTTAATCTTTCATGAAATTGTCGGAAGCGTTTATAATACTCATGCTTTGGAATGCAAAAAAACAAAGTTAAAAAGCGAGATGGATATCTGTGCCAAGATAATTGAAGACCTTATCCGCCAAAATGCTGCCATTCCGCAAGACCAGAGAGAGTACCAAGCAAAGTATGAAGATCCGAAACGCTTCTACGATGAAAAACAGGCGGCCTTAGCGAAGGTCGAAGGAAAGCTCAAAAAGATGCACGCGACCAAAGCCGATGTCAAATTTTGCCTGAAACAGCTGCAAAAACAAGATACGCTTCTGCAAGCATTCAATGCACAAAGCTTCTGCGCCCTCGTAAATCACATCACGGCATTCAGCAAAGAAGATATCTGCATAACCTTCAGAAACGGCAGCGAGATTTGCTCTTAGCCGCCGTTATTTCATCATCTGCTCAAAATAAGAAATGAGCTTATGATATTCTGCCGTCTGTAAATCAAATTTCTCATATCCATCTTGTTTGATCAGAAGGACCGTCCGGCAGACTTTCAGTAATAGTTCGATGTCATGTGTAATAATCATTGTCGGGCGACCTTTGGCAAGTTCAAAGATAAGCTCGGCGATTTTATCCATGTGCATGTAATCCAAACCGCTGGTCGGCTCATCCAAAATAAGAATTTGCTTTTCACTCAAAAAAGCATTGGCGAGAGCCAGCCTTTGCTTTTGCCCGCCGGATAAGTTTTGCGGATGCTCGCTGCGTTTATTCCAAAGATCAATATGCTTAATGATCCAAGAGACCTCTGCCAAATAAGCATCGCTTATTTTTTTGCCGTTCGCGAGCGCCTCGTTTTCTACGGTATCAAAAAACAGCTGATAATCTGCATCCTGCATCATGTAGTAGGCATTCTTCAGCCGTTCTCGCTGAGTTTTTCCCCATGAAATATCTTGCTTCTTGCCGGCAAGTCCGCAGAGAACACGACCTAAACTGCTTTTTCCGATACCATTTGTGCCGACAATCCCCATGATTTCATCGGAATGTAAGTCAAAGGATAAATTCGAGATGAGTTCGTTTTTGTCTACAGAGACATGAACATCCTTCGCAGAAAAAACACGCTCACCTGTCTTTGTCGTGTTGTGCGGAACAAGTGCGGAAAAATCGATTGTCCGAAGCCCGAAGTCTTTGCAATCGGAAGTCTTAAGTTCTCCGGCATCAAACTCTTTGATAAAAGTTCCGTCTTTCATGACATAAAGCTTATCGTAGAGTTCTTTCAAAAAATACAGTCGGTGTTCGGCGATGACGATGGTTTTACCTGACGCTTTAAGCAATTTCAGGATGTTTTGCAAATCGCGGATCCCTTCTTGATCAAGTGATGCCGAAGGTTCATCAAAGAAAATAAGCTTTGTGTCATAAACTAAGGTGGAAGCAATAGCTACCCGCTGCTTTTCGCCGCCAGAAAGCTCATTCAAATTTTTATCCATGAGATGAGGAATGTTCATGCATTCAAAAGCTTTTTTTACTCGCTCTTTCAGTTTTTCTCGCGGCATGCCGAGGTTCTCTCCGACAAGAGCGACCTCATCTTCTGCCTTGCGGGTAAAGAATTGATCTGATGGATTTTGAAATACGTTGCCGATGACCTTAGCCAAGGTACCCGTCTTAAAATCATGCAGGTTTTGACCCAATAATGTGACTTTACCATCCAGTGTTCCTTCATACTGTTCTGGTATAAGACCGTTTAGCACTCTGGTGAGCGTGGTCTTTCCACAGCCGGAATTACCGGTGAGCACGATGAGTTCTCCTTCGGTAATCATAAAATGAATATCATGCAAAGATGCCTTCTCTGCACCTTGATAGGTGAATCGCTCAATATTGACTTTCATGATGTCCATAGTGCAACTCCCAAAAGCGCCACGCCGGCAAACAGGCTGATGCCATCTGCGAATTTAAAGCGCATATCATAATAACTGGTTTTTTCTCCTTCATACTCGATACCTTTGGCAATAATTGAAGAGACGAGCGTTTCGCTGACATGCAGACACTTATATACCAAAGGAACAAAGTACAGCTCAAAAGTACGGATAGGGTGCAAAAGTGAAGCATGAAAACCGCGGATTTTCATACCGTTTCGAATCTCAAGCAAGCGCAGGCCAATTTCATCCATAAAACGCAAAGCTGCAATCATGGCTACACTAACGGTGTTGGGCATATGAAGCTTGCGAAAACAGGCTAAGATTTTCGATGGGCTGGTAAGAATCAATACAATGCCAATATTAAAGATCGGTATGAAACGGACAATGAGTGCAAAAAGTCCTATAAAAATGCCTGTGACATATCCCAAATCAGCGAAGGCCAAAAGATACATCATGCCATAGGAAACGGAAAAAACAATAATCTGTCTAAAAAAGAGACCTGTCGAGGCATTTAAAGCAATCAACAACGTCAGAACAAGCACAGCCCAATAGACCGTTTGATTGCCAAAAAAGACCTGGAAGGACACCAGAATCGTAAGCACGAAGAGCGTAAACGGATGCAGCTGTCCTTCCTCCTTTTTCTTTAGAGCTGATTCCTTTATCATCAGCTAAGCCTGCTTTGTTTACTATTCTTTTCGAAAAACTTGTTATTGATGAAAAGCCCGAAGCGGCCGGCGATAAGCTCCAAAACAATGTTTACCAAAACGCAAATCACTATTACATTTCCGGTATAGCTGGCCACCATCATTTGCGCTTGCTCTAAACTCATGCTGCTGACAAAGCGTGCAATGTTTTCGGCACCCAACAACACAACAAATAGAATCGGATGCATGGCGTAAATAAACATTGATGCGCTGAAAGCCATGGCAATACGGTTTTTATTGCTGTAATCACCTACAATCAGTTCAGCTATGATACCGGCAACAACACAAATCGGCGTCGCAATCCAATAGCCCATTGCAATGTATAAGAGACCGATAATCAGCCAAAAGAGAAACGATGCACCTCGCTTTTGCACCTTGCGTGCCATGATGACATAGACCGGTGCGACAAAGAAAGCGCCAAATCCTGCGGATACATAAAGTGAAACCACGCCTAAAAGTCCCGTCAGCATACCGATGCCCATAGCCAGAACAAAGCCAATGACTCCAAGCACTGCAATTTGTACCACATTTTTAAGTTTCATAAAATCCTCCTTAAATGCTTTTTATATCTTCCAAGACTCAGCCGTTTTCCGAGCCTGAAGGAACCTGGAATAAATACCGTCTTTGGCGGAAAGTTCGTTATGTGTGCCACTCGCCACTACTTTGCCTTCATCAATCACTAAAATTTGATCGGCGTTTTCAACTGTTTTCAAGCGATGAGCAATCATAATGATGGTTTTATCTTTCATTAAGCTGTTCATAGCCTGCTGAAGCTTATCTTCGTTTTCCGGATCGACATTGGCTGTTGCTTCATCGAATATGATGATGGGCGCATCTTTGAGGATGGCTCTTGCAATAGAGATACGCTGTTTTTCACCACCGGAAAGAGATGCACCGCCTTCTCCGATTACCGTTTTATAGCCTTCCGGCAGACTCATGATAAAATCATGGCAAGCTGCTTTTTGAGCAGCTTGGACGACTTCTTCATGCGTGGCATTCATGTTTCCAAATTTGATATTGTTTTCAATGGTGTCTTGGAACAAATAGACGCTTTGGAACACCATAGAGATCTGATCCATCAAAGAGGTCAACGTATAGTCCCGAATATCATGTCCTCCAATTTTGATGCTTCCTGCATTGACATCCCAGAAACGGGCAATTAAATTACAAACCGTTGTTTTCCCGGATCCAGAAGGGCCTACGATAGCCGTGGTTGTTTTTGCCGGAACGGTAAAGCTTACATCATGCAAAATTTCTTTGCTTCCATACGAAAAGTCAATATTTTCTACCTTTATGGAGGCTTTTTTCGGACGGATGTCTTCACCATGAATATCCATAACCGGCATCTGTTTTAGGTTTTCTACCTGATCAATAGAACTGGATACCACACGCAAAACAGCCATAGATGAACCGGCGGAATCAATCTGGGCAAAAATCATAAAGGAAATGATAACGGACATCAGAGCATTTTCCGGAAGCATAGTTCCTTGCACGTAAAGGTAAATAGCTACAACGATAATCAAAATGCTAAAGAGCTTTAGCACCAAATCCTGGGCCATATTGTAAGGCGTAAACATTTTTTCAATAGCAAGGTTGGTCTTCTTGTTACGACGAATTGCCGCATGAACCTTTTTATCGCCTTTCCCTGTCAGATTAAAGGATTTAATAATGGACATTCCCTTAATCTGTTCAAGAACGGCTTCCACCAGTTCTGCTTGCGCTTCTTGGCGTTTCGGTGCAAGATGTGCCGTCTTTTTCTCCATCGCCGAGGTAACCCACAAATAAATCAGTGTACCGACAATAACGATGAGACCGATACGCCAATCCCAGATCAAGGTTATTAAAGTAAACACAAAAGCATTGAGAAAGCCTCCCATGATATTGATCAGCACAACAGGAGCTGTGTTTTCTACATCACCGAGAACCGTAGTAAGCGTTCCTACAATATTGCCGGTGTTTGCTTCATCAAAATAGCCCATAGGCACGGTCTTCATTTTGTTTGCGACCGCAAGTCTCTGCCGAGCCACCATGAAGTAGCCGGCATGCGTTTGCTCGAGCTGAGCAAAGTAGTTGGTAAGAGCACGTCCGAAGATGCTAATAAGGAGAAAAAGGAGTGCCAAAAGAGCAGGGTTTATGCCGGTATCTTTTCCCAGCATCCCTAAGATGACAAAGTAAACAGCACCAATTTGAAACATATAGAAAATGGCAAAAAGAAAGGAAACGGCGATGGACTTTCTAATATTGCCCTGTTCCTCTCCGGCAAAATGTCCTATTTTTTTCAGTGCGTTCAACATATTATTTGCCTCCTTTCGCGCCTACATGAGCAAACCACATACTTTGATAGAGCTTTGACTTTTCAAGCAGCTCTTGATGTGTGCCATGATTTTCGATTTTTCCTTCTTCTATGACGAAGATTTGATCGGCTTCCGTGATGGTGGAAAGTCTATGAGCGATTGAGATAACGGTCTTCCCCGCAACAAGTTGTCCCAGTGCTTGCTGCATCAGCACTTCATTCTCGGGATCAATGTATGCTGTTGCTTCGTCGAAAATGACAATCGGGGCATCTTTAAGCATGGCGCGCGCAATAGAAATCCGCTGACGCTCACCTCCGGAAAGATGAGTGCCTCCTTCTCCTACAATCGTGTCATAACCGTTTTCCAGATTCTCAATAAAGTCATGACAGCCTGAGAGCTTCGCAATGTGCTCCACGTCTTCATCCGTAGCACTCAAGCAACCCATGCGAATGTTGTTGCGAATGCTTTCGTTAAAGAGAAAATTATCCTGAGATACAAAGGAAACGCTGTTATAGAGTTGTTCTAAGGGAACCTTTTTCGCATTGATACCACCGATAGCGATGCTTCCTTTTTCCACATCCCAATAGCCGGCTATCAGTTTTGCTAAGGTCGATTTGCCGCCGCCGGATGGACCTACAAATGCATTAAAGCTCCCGTCTTTTATGCTTAAAGAAACATCATGAATAATTTCTTTGGCATCTTCACCGGATTCATAGGAAAAAGAAACATGATCGAGAACAATGTCGTGTTTGTTGAACGATACCGGGTGTTTTTCATGCTGTTGCTCTTCGGCAACTAAGAGCGCATCAATCTGACCGACAACCGTTCCCACCCGAGCCAAACTATCCACAAAATTCATGGCAGCCATCAAAAGACCCGAAAGGGAGAAAGAGAGGATCACCGTCGTCAGAAATGTGCCTCCGTCCAAACTTCCACTTTGATAAAAAAGATATCCTGCCGGCAAAACAGCAAGCAGCGTTGTAGGAAGTATCGATTTAGACAGCGACATTAAGAACTGAACGCTTTTCATCCAGTCATAGTAGTATTGGGCATTTGCGAGAATTTTCTCAGAAAACTTGTGATAGCTGCTCTCTCCTTGATTGAAAGCTTTAATAACTTCAATGCCTCCGGCATATTCCGCTATAGCGGCATTCATCTGAGCGCCAACCTGGACCGAGCCGGCATATTGCTTGCCGTAGCTTTTCATAATGATACTCATAAAAAACATTCCGATCGGGATGGATACCAAAGATAACAGTGCCATGCGCCAGTCCAGTACAATGAGATAAATCAAAATACAGAGCGGCCCCACCATATTTGCCGTCATTTCCGGAATAAGATGAGCAACCGGACGCTCCAAACTTTCCACCTGATCTACAATGAGCTGCTTCCATTCACCGCTGGGTGTCGCTGTTACTTTCCCCAGCGGGAGTTTTGGAAGCTTGTGCAGCATTTTTTCGCGCAGTTCCTGTAAAAGTTCAAAAGTGGCTTTATGGGAAACGGAAAGCGACAGTGAATATAGAACGGATTTCACGGCGTAGCCTAAAAGGCCGACAACACAGGCTTTCATATAAGCACTGAAGTCTGTCACACCATTAAATAAGTTTGTCAGAACCTGCCCCGCAGCCACGTAGGGAACGATACCACCTAAAACTCCAAGTACCGCAAGACTCACAGAGAGTTTTAGTCCGGCGTGCTGACTAGCAGCCAGTTCCCACAGACGCTTTATGGGACTTTGTTTTTTCATGTTTTTACCTCCTCGTGATCACATATAAAGCAAATTAGATAACTAAGTTATCTCTTAGATAAAAAAATATAGAGCTACGGGCTGCGGTACTTTTCCCAACCCGCATTGAAAAAATTAGACATCGTCTTTGTCATACTGAGAAGCTGTTCTTTATCGAGTGCGTGTACAACGAGTTCAGAGATGGCGTTGAAAAATGCATGATTGATGATATGGACACTTTGCTTGGTCATGATGGAATCCGCGTTTTCTTTCCCATGGATCATCTCTAAAATCGACCAGTCATTACGATCCTCAATTTCGATGAGTTTATCTAAGAAATGCTCATACTTTGTGCCATAGGATTTAAAAATAAGAAGCTCAAAGATATCTTTATGCGCATAGAAAAACTCAACACTTTTAAGCGTCCCTTCTTGTTTGAGTTCAAGAACTTTTAAGATTTTTTCTTTGGGAACGGGAAACTCCGTGCCGTAGGTGGAAAAACTTTCTTTTTCGTAGTAGTTATAAATTTCATTGATCTTATCTGCTAAAGGCTCTACCAACTTTGCAAACAAATCTTCCTTATCTGTAAAATGCTTATAGAAAGCTCCTGTTGTCACGCCAGCTGATTTACAAATTCTTCTCATATTTGCTTTTTCATAGCCTTCCTCCAAGAAGGCATCCAGACCACTTTTTAGTATGTTGGCATGAGTTTCTTCAAAATTACCTGTAGTCATAGATCCTCCCATCAAAAATAGTTCTTGTTTAGATAACTAAGTTATCTAAACATTACACCCAGCTGTTGCTATTTGTCAAGAGAAATATTTTTACGTCAATAATTATGACCAGAAGAAGGCCTGGTTTTATATGATCGTGATGCTATTTGTCCTATCGAATTGTTTTCGTACCCCCATACCTATTTTTCGTACCCCTGAGTATGAGTTCCATACCCTAAGCGGCTGTGCCGTTAAAATGTATAAAATATGGCGTTTTGTTCTCATGAAGTAATATCAATGCTTACAGACACTAGATCTTAAATCTATTTAGGTGGATTGTTAGTGCTAAAAACTGGGATTTATTAGGCTGTTCTAACAATCACACGAACGCAAACTTACTGTTGCTTGGCTTTCTTTCTATTTATCAATTCTGCGAAAACAGCAATAATGTTCATTACAAAAATGGTACCTATCCAAATAATCCACAGATTATTTGTTGCTCCACCGCCAGCATCTAATCCACTTATTTGGAACAAACACCCAATAGCAAAGCCGAGTGGATATGAAATCGCAGAGATAAGAGGTACTATTTTAACTTTAGTGAAACAGAGGACTATCAACTCTACAGCGATAAGTAAGCCTAGTACAAGTGGCAATTGTTTCATTCCGTGTATTCCGAATACGGCATACCTAACAACAGTAAATGATAAGATTAGAATAAGTAACGAGACCACACTAATCTTGTTAAATTTTTTCATACTCATTATCTCCACAAATTCTAATTTGTTTTATTCTTTCATTCATTCCCTCAATTGCTCTAATAGCAACTGCTGCTAATAGTTGCAATCCATATGGACTAACCAAGAAACCAATAATTAACGCCCGTATACATGTTGTTGTATCTCTTTGAACAAAACATGCTATTGCACCTATGATACAAAAAAGCATCAAAATATAAAGTATTGTTGTTCCAATGCCGTGTACAAATTTTATAAAGGCTGTTTGTCACTGATAAAAATATAGATACAGGAAAAAGTATAATTTTCAAAACTATTCTCAAGTTTTTCTCCGTTACGCTGATGTAAAGTGCTTGTTGCCTTCCCTTTCGAAGCATCGTTTCATTCACATGAATGGCTCCGTGTTTTTTCTTTCTCTCATCTTCAAGGGAACTCATTTTTATAAGCGGAAGAAATCCACTTCCACCCGATTGGCCAGGTCGCGTCCCTTTCGCGTTAAGGCCACGCGGCCGTTTGTTATGGTGAGGAGGCCGTCGTTCACATTTTTTTCGATGGCTTCCTTATAGAGCGTGTCAAAACGCGCCCCCGAAGGCATGAGGGCATCCATGGCAATGCCCTCATTGAGTCGGAGGCCGAGCATGGTGTACTCGTTGTCCCGATCCACGGGCGAGAGCACTTCTTCCTCTTCAATAGGCGCGCGGCCTTCGCGAAGGGCCTCGTTGTAGGCGGAAAGGTTTTGTACATTTCTGTACCGCCTGCCGTTTAAATGGCCGCTTGCCCCGGGACCAAGGCCGATGTATTCGCCTAAGTGCCAGTAATTTAAATTGTGGGCGCACTTGCAGCCGCCTTTTTCGAAATTGGAGATTTCGTACTGCTTGTAACCCAAAGCGGCGAGGCCTTTTTCGTAGGCGTGAACGTGGATGCGATCCGCCTCGTCTCTTTCCTCCATCATCTCTCCGTAGCGGCGATAAAAGGCCGTGTCCGGCTCCACGATTAAGCTGTAAAGGCTCACGTGTTCCGGATTCAGGGCCTCGATCATGGCGAGGCTCGCCGCCACATCCTCCATGGTCTCCGAAGGAACGGAGGAGATGAAGTCCAGATTAATGTTTTTCGCCCCGCCCTCTCTTAAATGGTAAAAGGCGTCCTCGGCGGTTTTCCTGTCGTGAATGCGGCCCATGATGTTGAGCAGCCTATCCGACGCGCTCTGTACCCCCATGCTGAAGCGATTAAAGCCCGCATCGATTAAGGCGGCCACGTCGAGGCGAAGGACGCTTTCGGGATTTCCCTCCATGGTGATCTCCGCCCCTTCATTTAGAAAAGGGCGCAGCTTCTCCATGATTTTCACGAGGCGCGCCGTGCCGATAAGGGAGGGCGTGCCGCCGCCGAAAAACACCGTGCTTACGCCGACGCCCATGGCATCTTCATAGAGCGCGATCTCTCTCAGGAGATTTTCCGCGTAGTCGTCGAAATCCGCCTCGCCCTTTTTCGGCAGGGAGTAGAAATCGCAGTAGTCGCACTTTTTTTCGCAAAAGGGCACGTGAATGTAAATGCCCGGGGACTTTTTCATAAAACCTCCAAAAAACGGACCCTTCCAGGTCCGCCTTTCTTATTTGTCTTCGTCGTATTTGAGGACGGCGAGGAAGGCTTCTTGAGGCACTTCCACATTGCCGATGGAGCGCATGCGCTTCTTCCCTTCCTTTTGTTTTTCCAAGAGTTTTCGCTTCCGAGAAATGTCGCCGCCGTAGCACTTGGCCAGTACGTCTTTTCTCACGGCGCGAATGGTTTCTCTGGCGATGATCTTGGAGCCGATGGCCGCCTGAATGGGCACGGCAAATTGATGGCGGGGAATGACGCCGGTGAGGCGCTCGCAAATTTTTCTGCCCCGCTCGTAGGCCTTTTCCTTATGGACGATAAGGGAGAAGGCATCCACCAATTCCCCGTTGATGAGAATATCCATTTTCACCAAGTCGCCCTGTTCGTAGCCGATGAGCTCGTAGTCGTAGGAGGCGTAGCCCCTTGTCTTGCTCTTTAAGGCGTCGAAGAAATCGTAAATGACTTCGTTTAAGGGCAACTCGTAGGTGATGACCACGCGGGTCTCTTCCAAATAGTCCATGCTGATGTAGCGGCCTCTGCGCTCTTGGCAGAGCTCCATAATGGTGCCGACGTAGTCCGTGGGCGACATAATTTCCGCCCGCACAAAGGGTTCTTCCATGTATTCGATGGCCGTGGGATCGGGAAGGTTCGACGGATTTTGAATCTCTTCCATCTCCCCGTCCACGGTGTGCACCCGGTAGATAACCGAAGGCGCCGTGGTAATAATATCCAGATTAAATTCCCGCTCCAGCCGCTCTTGAATGATTTCCATGTGAAGAAGGCCCAAAAAGCCGCAGCGGAAGCCGAAGCCCAAGGCCACGGAAGTTTCCGCATCGAATACCAGGGCCGCGTCGTTGACCTGGAGCTTTTCCAGAGCGTCGCGCACGTCGGTGTAGGATTCCCCTTCCGCGGGATAGATGCCGGAGTAGACCATGGGCACGACTTTTTTGTAGCCGGGCAGGGCTTCCTTCGGCGGATTGGCCGGATCGTAGATCGTGTCGCCGACCCGAGCTTCTTTTACGTTTTTAATGCTGGCCGTAATGTAGCCGACATCGCCTGCGGAAAGTTCCTTGAGAGGAATGCTTCCGTTGGCATTGACGCCCACTTCCACCACTTCAAATTCTTTTTCCGTGGCCCACATTTTAATGCGGTCCCCTGCCTTTACTTTGCCGTCGAAAATCCGCACGTAGCAAACCACGCCCCGGTAGCTGTCGTAAATGGAATCGAAGATCAACGCCTTTAGTGGCGCATTCGCATCCCCGGTCGGCGCGGGAATCTCGTCGATAATGGCGTCCAGTACATCGTCGATGCCCACGCCGTTTTTCGCGCTGATTAAAGGCGCATGCTCCGTGTCCAGAGCGACGATGTCCTCGATTTCTTTTTTTACTTCATCCACGCGGGCCGAGGGCAGGTCGATCTTGTTGATGACCGGCACCATTTCCAAATCCTGATCCATTGCTAAGTACACATTGGCCAAGGTCTGTGCCTCCACCCCTTGGGTAGAGTCCACGACCAACAGCGCCCCTTCACAGGCGGCCAAGGAGCGGGACACCTCGTAGTTAAAGTCCACGTGGCCCGGAGTGTCGATGAGATTTAAAATATATTCTTCCCCGTCCCTCTCGTGGACCAGGCGCACGGCCTTGAGCTTAATGGTAATGCCCCGCTCTTTTTCCAGCGCCATGGAGTCCAGCACCTGGGAGTCCATTTCCCGCTCCGTAAGCATGCCGGTCTTTTCGATGAGTCGGTCGGCCAAGGTGCTCTTTCCGTGATCGATATGGGCGATAATGGAGAAATTACGAATGTTTTTTTGACGATCGGTCATAGTACCTCCTTTATGCGTCCGTTAATGGCTAAATACAGTAAATTTCGAAAAGGGATAGTAACGCAGAGCCGCCCGTGACCTTACGTGCTTCTTTTCCACCGGACCGAAGTAGCGGCTGTCGATGGACATGCCCTGTTGGCGATTGTCTCCCATGACGAAAAATTCGCCTTCTTTTATATCCCAGGCCTTGTCCTGATAAATCCCCGTGGATACGCCGGGATGGATGTAGTTTTCCTTTAAGGCCACGCCGTTGACGAAGACCTTGCCCTCTTCGATTTGAATGTGATCCCCGGGCAGGCCGACGACGCGCTTCACGTATTCTTTCCCCGACTCGTCCGGCGCGTCGATAATCACGATGTCGCCCCGCTTGGGATCAGAGAAGTAATTGGGAAAGACCAAGCAGATCATGCGTTCCCTTTCGTGCAGTGTCGGTTCCATGCTTTGGCCGATGACCATGGTCGTGTTAAAGATGAAGTGGCGGATGACTACGGCCAATACCACCGCCATAATTACTATTTTTATCATTTCTACCGCCGTGGAAGACGATTTTCCTTTTCGCTTCAAAATGTTCCCCTTTCTTGAATCTGACTATTCATTTTACCACAAACCCGAGTTTTCTACATCTTTTGTAAACTTCCCCGAAGCCTTTCTTGCAAAAGGCCGAACCATGTGGTAAAATTCTACAAGTTAAGGTATCCAAAGGGATAAAATCACAGTCGGAGGTGAATCATGGCAAATATTAAATCCGCAATTAAGCGTATCGACAGAACGAAGAAAGAAACCTTGCGCAATAAATCCGTTAAAACCGGCATTAAGACGTCCATTCGCAAGTTCGAAGAAGCGCTTGACAAAGGTGATATCGACGAAGCGAGAGATCTCCTCCGCGCTGTCGACAAAAAACTCAAGAGAGCGGCATCCAAGAATGTTATTCATAAAAACGCGGCCGATCGTCGCATGAGCCGTTTGACCAAAAAGTTAAATCGCGCCAACTAAGAGAAAAACTGAAAACAGTTGTTTTCAGTTTTTTTATTGCCCTTATTTAATTGTCCCGCAACATGGAAAGAAGCAGGGTCTGAAGCACGTCCCGATCCGAAGCGGAGGTGCTCTTCATGCGAAGCTCCTCGTCCAGAATGTATCGGTAATGCCGCCCGAGCTGCGCCTTCGTATAAGCGCCGCTTTGGGCGGCTATTTTTTTGCCTTCGTAGGGCTTTACGCCCATAAAGCGAAAAATCTCTCCGTCACTTCTTCCCGTCTCTTTCATGGTTTTGTAGTAGAGGAGATTGCCCGTTTGCCGTGCGATCATGTAGAGAATGCGCCCGGCGGGCTCTTCTTTCACTTCGAATTCGTCCAAAAGATTTAAAATCGCAGCCCCGTCTTTTCTCGCGATGGCGGCGAGAAGATCGAAGATGGTCTCCGCGGAAAAGGGATCCAAAAAGGCGTCCACCGCCTCCATGGTCACTTCCCCTTCCGAAACGCTTGCGATTTGATCCAATGTGTTCACCAGGCCCTCGAGGTCTCCTGTAAATTGCCTGTCGCCGTAGCCGGAGAGGCGGATAAAATGCTCCAGCACCTCCGGGCGAATGCGGCGATTTTGCTTCGCCAAATAGCCGGCGAGAAAGCGCCTGAGCACCTGCCCGGTGAGTCGCTCCATGGCGATGACCCGATGGGCCTTGTCGAAGCGCTTGTAGAGCTTTTGATTCTTCTTTACAGGCGTCTGTGTCTCCATTAAAAGAAGAATCGTGGAGGCCGGGATTTCAAAAACCCCCTCCAGGAAGCGATCGAAGGCCGGATCGCTCGCCAAAAGCCCCGCGTCTTTTACGACGACGATGCGCTTTTCCGACATGAAGGGCAGGGTGTTGGCCTTGGCCAAAATTTCTCCCACATCCCCCGATGCCACGTCGTAATTTAAATCCTTGGTGGCGGGATCCAAATACCGCTTTTCTATTTGTCTGCGCTTCTCTTCCATACCGAATTTTTCCGGCCCGTGGAGAAGATAGGCTCCGCTGTAATCCACTGATTCCATAATCGCTCTCTTTTCTTAAAATACGTTGCGCCCACATCGACCATACCCATTAAGCCTACCACGCAGGCGGCAAAAAAGATACTTTGCCCTACGGAAAATTTCCGCGGTTTATAGACGGACACAAAAACTTTCCCGTCTTTAAAATCCATAGTAATGGCGCCGTTTTTCGTCTCTAAATAAGGAATGTCGTGGTTCTGTAAGCGCTGAAGGACCGCCTTGTGGGGATGGCCGTAGGAATTGTTCTCGCCCGCGGAAATAAGGGCCAAGCGAGGCCGTGTGGCTTCCAAAAACTCGTCGCAGCTTGATGTCTTCGATCCGTGGTGGGCGAGCTTCACAATGCTCTCGCTGTGGCGAAGATCCGAAAGAAGCACTTTCTCCTGCTGCGCGGGCAAATCGCCGAGAAAGAGCATCCTCTGCCCCTTGGAGGAAAGCTCCATCACCATGGACAGGGCGTTGTCTTCCTTTCCGTAAGGGGGAAAGACCCTCAAATCCCAATCCTTCATGGCAAATGTCCCCTCGATGGGCTCGACGGCGCCGGCATTGTCTTGAATTTCCTCGTACATGGCTACATCTTCGTCGCTTCCCGGCGCCGGGGCGAAAATGTGTTTGATTTTGTGGTTTTTCGCCAAGGTGTTCACACCGCCGGCGTGATCCGCGTCGTAGTGGGAAAGGAACACGGCGTCCAGGGCACCCACGCCGCATTTCCGCAAGAAGGGCTCCACGTAGCGGGCCGTGGGATCGGCGCCGAAGCGGCTGCCGCCCGTGTCGATGAGACCGCGAAAATTTTTCGCCTCAACATAGGCACAGTCCCCTTGCCCCACGTAGAGCTGGGTCACGGAAAGATCGGGCCGCGTCCGGTGGCCCCAAGCGAGAACAAGGATGCCGACAATCACGGCCTGAAGAATCAAGAGCCTGCCCGCCCTTAAATTCAGGCGCCTCATGGGAAAGTGCATGGCGAAGTGAAGGATCAGGTAATAAGCGCAGGCCTCGAGGACGGAAAAGCTCGGCAGCACCCAATTGAAAGGCGCGTGGGCCATGTGCTTTGTGAGAAAAAGAAAGGGCAGAAAAATCCATCGGGTCACGACGGCCGCCCCCGCCGCCACCGGCGGAAAGAGAAAAGACAAAAGGGACACGGCCACGGCCCCGTACAAAATCGCCGCGGCAAGTGGCAGAAGCACCACATTGGCGATAAGGCCCATCATCGAAATGCTCCCGGAGGTAAACAGGAGAAGGGGCGCGATGGCGAGGCTCACGGCCACACTCACGCCCAGGGCCTGTGCAACCTTTCCCCTTTCCGATCCGAGGATGGGCAATTTCGGGTAGAAATTTAATATGCCGTAGACGGAGAAAAAGCTGAACAAAAAGCCCAATCGGTAAATGTAAAAGGGATTGACCAAGAGAAATATGGCGGCGCTGAAGCCCAGGGCGTAGTTGGGATCCACCGGCCGCCACAGCCGCTTCCCCGCATCCGTAAACAAGAGGGACAGCCACACCCGCATGCCGCCTACGGGAAAGCCCGTGAGAAAAAGGTACGCGAGCAAAAGCCCGTGGACGGAAATCTTCCGCAGGTCGTAGGGTACGGTGAGCTTCTTTAAAGCCCCGGACATCAGAGCCAGAATAAGCCCGATATGTAAACCCGAAATGGACAAAATATGAATCACATTCAGGGTGCGAAAATCTTCAAGCCCCTCCCAGTCGGCGTCGTTTCCGAAGAGCATGGCGGATAAAAGTTTCGCCTCTTTCGGCGGAAAATAATTTTCGCAAATGGCCGCGCCTTTTTTTCTGAACCGGCCGCGGCAGGCGTAGATCTTTTCGATGGCCCCTCCCCTTTCGGGAAGCATTTCTTCCTTCGTGGGTCGCAGGGTGGCTTTAATTCCGTGGGATAATGCGTAATGGCGTCCGTCGAAGCCGCCGGGATTTCTCGGCACTTCCGGCTTCATCGTAAGCCCCCGCACGGCCATCCGCTCGCCCATGGCGGGATTCGCCTCGGAAAAAACCCGCACCTTTTTAAAGGGGCCGAGCCTTAAATCGTAGTAATTTTCCTTCGACGCCATAACCACGCCCCGCACCGCGGCCCGCACAGGAGGCGCCTCCACGGAATGAAGGCCGGCCGAGGCAAAGACAAACGCGGCGAGAGCTGCCGCGGGATAGAGTGCATTCGCTTTCTTTCCCCACAGTAAAAAACAAAAGGCGGCGAGGATCAAAACAGGCGCAATAAAGAAAAGGGGCGCGCGCTCCGCAAAAAAGCAGCCCCCGGCAAGTGCCAGGCACAAGATAAACCATAACTGTTTCATAACCACCCGCTCTCGAAAAACCGAAAGATATGATAAAATAAGGAAAACGCGAATAAAACAAAAGGAGGCGCCTATGGCCCTGTATCTTAGGGAACCCTACCGTAAATCCATGAAAATCACCGTTCCCGACACCGTAAAAAGTAAAGGCTTTGATTACTTCTTGTTGGAAGACAGCATCGTGGCCCCGCCGGTGGAAGGCTACTACGCCGGCGATAAAATCACCATCGACGGCGAAGCCGTGGACTACACCGCGGAAGGCGGCCGCATTCAATGCAAAATGCCCGCGGCAAAAAGCGGCGAGGAAGCGGAGCTCGCCATCGACTGGCCCCGCCGCCTGCAATCCATGCAAAACAACATCGCCCGCATTCTCTTTGCCGGCGCTTTGGAAAAACTTCTCCACGCCAAGGTCCTTTCCGGCTCCACGGAAGAGGTATGCTATCTCGTCGTCGACGCCGAGGACATCGGCTTTATGTCTCTTGAAAAAATAGAGAACTACGTCAATCATCTTATCGAATCCAATCTTCCGATTCAAGAAGAAAAGGGCGAGGTCACCATCCCCTCCGTAGACAAAGTTTACAGCGTGGGACCTCTCTTGAAAAACACCGGCGAGGTGGCCCTCTTCGCCATTCAAAAAATCGAAAAAGAGGAAGAAGGCCTGAAGCTTACCTTCGTCTGCGGCAAAAGCGCCTTGGACGATTACAGAAACCATCGTTATCTGACGAAAAATCTGTCCATGTACCTGAAGGAAAGCACCACGCAGGGCATTTGGCAGGCGGTGAAAAAACTCCAGGGCAAAATTGACGAACAAAAGAAGAAAATCGACTCCCTGGAAGAAACCATCGGTCTGGAACAGGTGCAAGAATTTATGGCCAAGCGCCGCACCGTGGAAGGCGTGGGCTATATTTACACCACTCTGGAAAACATTAATTTTAAAAGCTTTAAATACCTGTCCAACGCCATTCAGAAAAAATCGAAGACCGTACAGATCTACGGCATTCCCAACGGCAACGAAGCCCAAATTCACGTCCTTCGAAGCGCCGATGTGCCGGTGGATTTAAAAGAAATCATGGATCATTTGAAAGGCGATCATGAAGGCTCGGGCAATATGTACCACGTGCAGGTCAATGTGCCCCGCACGCAAATGAATCCGATCATGGAAAGCTTTTTAATCGCCATCCAAAAGAAAATACTGTAATAGGAAGCCCCCGGAAAATTCCGAGGGCTCATTTTTTACGCATTTTCTAAAATTTCCACGCCGGTGGTGGTAATGTGGAGAATCCGAATGTCCCAGGCGGCGTCAAGGGGCTCGGAAATTTTTTCCCAATCCCTTTTAATCGCCTCGAGGTCTGCGGATTTTTCCGTGACAAACAACAGGGTTGGCCCGGCGCCGCTAATGAGGACGCGGCCCTTGTGATCCTCTTCCAGGGTCTTCATCACGTCGTAGCCGGCGATGAGCTTGCTGCGGTAGGGCTCGTGAATCTTGTCTTCCAAGCCGAAGAACAGGGCTTCCGTGTCCGCCGTTTCCAAGCCGTGAATCAAAAAGCCCATGTGGCCGATGTTCGACACCGTATCGGCATAGGAGAGCGACTTGGGAAGGGCCGCCCGCGCCTTGGCCGTGGACAGGTCGAAGTCCGGGAAGGCCGCGATGGTGGCGAAGTTGTCGATGTTGTTAATTTTTCTGTAAACCACGCCGTCGCCTGCGGGTAAACTGATGACGCAGCCGCCTAAAAGGGCCGGGGCCACATTGTCCGGGTGCCCTTCGAAATCCGATGCCATTTTTAAAATTTCATCTTGGGCGAAGGGCGCGCCGAGCAATTCATTTGCCCCCACCATGCCGCCGACGATGCAGGTGGCGCTGCTGCCCAGGCCCCGGGCGATGGGAATATCCGCATCCACTCGGTAGCTGAATTTCTCCATGGAGGCGCCGGCCTTGTCGAAGACCACTTTCGCCGCCTCATAAATCATGCTCTCTTTGTCGCAGTCGCCGCCGTCCAGGGCAAATGTAAAGGTGTTGTATAAATCCAAAGCCAGGCCGATGACGTCGAAGCCCGGCCCCATATTGGCCGTCGTCGCCGGTACACGCAGTTTAATCATGAAATCCCTCCTTCACCACTTCTTTCATTTCTTCCACCGTAATGCTTTTATTAAAGCGCTCGGGCAGGTCGAAGACCGACCTTAAAGGCCTCGGGCAAGAAACGCCGGTCGCGTCTTCGATTTTTTTCAAAAGATCTACGTCTCCATCCCCTTCGATTCCCAGAGCATCCGCCACCGTGTCGGGGAATTTATAAGGGCTCGCCGTGGCCATGACCAGGACGTGATTGGCGGAGCCGTGTTTCTTCGCCCCGTCGTAAGCCACCGCCGTGTGGGGATCCATGACGTAGCCGAAGCGATCGAAGACTTCCCTGATCCGCGCTTCCCCTTCCGCGTCCGTGGACCAATAGCCCACGAGCTTCGAGCGATTGATCACGTCCATGGGAATCTCGAAGCGGCCCGTGGCATTCAAGGATTCCATTTTCTCCCGCACTTTGTAATCTTTCTTTAAAACCAAATGCAAATAGCGCTCGATATTGCTCGCCACGAGAATATCCATGGAAGGCGAGGTGGTCTTGTAGAAATCCCGATTCTTATCGTAGACGCCGGTGGTAATAAAATCCGTGAGCACGTGGTTTTTATTGGAGGCGCAAATAAACCGCCCCACGGGCATGCCCATTTCCTTGGCGTACATGGCAGCTAAAATATTGCCGAAATTTCCCGTAGGCACGCAAATGTCGATGGCATCGCCCATGGCAATGATGTTTCTGCGCACCAATGCCAAGTAGGAATAGAGATAATACACCACTTGGGGCACGAGCCGGCCGATATTAATGGAGTTGGCCGAAGAAAATTCGATGCCCGAACGTCGCGAGGCCTCTCTCAGATCGTCGTCTCTGAAAATTTCTTTTACCGTGCGCTGAGCGTCGTCGAAATTGCCCTCGATGCCGTAGACGTAAACATTATTTCCCCGCTGGGTGGACATTTGACGCCGCTGCATGGTGCTGACGCCGTGGGCGGGATAAAAGACGAAGATATCCGTGTTTTCTACATCTTGAAAGCCCGCCAAGGCTGCCTTGCCCGTGTCGCCGCTGGTGGCCGTTAAAATCCGCACCTTTCTTCCCTCCGCCGATGCGGCCATGAGGTAGGGAAGCATTTGAAGGGCAAAGTCCTTAAAGGCCGCCGTGGGCCCGTGGAATAATTCCGCCACGGTGATGGTGTCTAAATCGAAATAACCCACCGGTTCCTCGCCGGAAAAAGAGCCGTAGGCCTTCCGGGACCAGTCGAGTAAATCGTTTTTAGAAAAATCCTCAAAAAATAAATGGAGCACTTCCGCCGCCAAAGCTTCGTAGGAATAATCCATGTATTGATTCAAGTCGATTTTGGGAATTCGGTCTGCAACAAAGAGGCCGCCGTCATCGGCCGGACCCCTGAAAATAGCCTCTTTCGCCGTTACGACCCGAGTCTTGTCGCGAGTAGAATAAAATTGCATCGTCGTCTCCTTTGCCTTCTCTATTTCATTAATGTATCACAGTTTACGCTATTTTCGCCCCCCGATCAAGAGGCAAACGCTCGCGGAAAAAAGATTTCACAAGTTGATATTTTTCTAACTATTTATTATAATGGACGTACAACATTATAGGGAGGGTAGTATGTTTAAAATTTTAGAAAAGAGAAATCTCGCGCCCAATGTATTTTTGCTACGCATTCACGCGCCGCGAGTCGCCGTCGCCGCTCAACCGGGCCAATTCGTTATCGTTATCGCCGATGAACGCGCCGAACGCGTGCCGCTAACCATCGCCAACTACGATCGCGAAGAAGGCTGGGTCGACTTAGTTGTCCAAGCATCCGGTCCGTCGACGACGAAATTGTCCCAGAAAGAACAAGGCGACGAATTAAAAGACTTCGTCGGCCCCTTAGGCGTTCCTTCGGATTTCACCGAATTGAGCGACGAAGAATTGAAAAAACAAAAGTACTTATTTGTCGGCGGCGGCATCGGTGCCGCTCCGGTCTATCCGCAAGTCCGTTACCTGTCTGAACGCGGCATCCACTGCGATGTCATCATCGGCTTCAAGAACAAAGAGGCCGTCATTTACGAAGAAGAATTCAAAGATCTGGACTGCACGCTTTACGTCACCACCGACGACGGTTCCTACGGCTTCAACGGCATGGTTACCGCAAAAATCGACGACCTTATCGAAAACGAAGGCAAATCCTACGATACATGTGTCGCCATCGGCCCCATGATCATGATGAAGTTCGTTTGCCTCACCACGAAGAAATACGATCTGCACACCATCGTTTCCTTAAACCCGATTATGGTCGACGGAACCGGCATGTGCGGCGCTTGCCGTGTCAACATCGACGGCGAAACGAAATTCGCCTGCGTCCACGGTCCGGAATTTGACGGCCACAAAGTGGACTTCGACTTGGCTATGAAGCGTCAAAAACAATACATGAACGTGGAAAAGACAAAGGGTCAACAAGTCTGGAGGAATGCCTAATGGATCGCTTTACTAGAGTGCCCGTACGGGAACAAGATCCCAATAAACGGAATAAAAATTTCGAAGAAGTTTGCTACGGCTACAATCATGAAGAAGCTGTCCAAGAAGCAAAACGTTGCTTAAACTGCAAGAGCCCCCAATGTGTGAAGGGCTGCCCGGTTTCCGTCAACATTCCCGCTTTCGTTCACGAAATCGCCGAAGACAATCCCAAGGGCGCTGCCATGGAACTTTCCAAGCACACGGCACTTCCCGCCGTTTGCGGTCGCGTATGCCCCCAAGAAAGCCAATGCGAAAAATACTGTGTCTTGGCCAATAAAGGCGACGCCGTCAGCATCGGTAAATTGGAACGCTACGCAGCGGATTACGCTCGTGAAAACAACATTCAAACCATTCAACCCGAACCGTCCAACGGCCACAAAGTTGCCGTCGTCGGTGCAGGCCCCGCAGGGATTACCGTTGCCGGCGAACTTTTGAAAAAAGGTTACGACGTCACCGTCTTCGAATCTCTGCAACAACCCGGCGGCGTATTGGTTTACGGGATTCCCCAATTCCGTCTCCCCGACACCGTCGTTGCCAGCGAAGTAGACAAATTAAAAGACTTAGGCGTTAAGTTTGAAACCAACACCATCGTCGGCCGCACCATGTCCTTGGAAGCCATTCGCGACGAAGGCTACGAAGCCATATTCTTAGGTACCGGCGCCGGTCTTCCCCGCTTTATGGACATTCCCGGCGAAAACTTCAACGGCGTCTTCAGTGCCAACGAGTTCTTAACCCGTACCAACCTGATGCACGCTTACGAAGCAGGCTACGACACGCCCATTATCGCCGGTCGCAAGACCGCCGTTATCGGTGGCGGGAACGTGGCAATGGACGCCGCCCGCGTCGCCAAGCGTTTAGGCGCCGACGTAACCGTCGTCTACCGTCGTACGGAAGCTGAACTTCCCGCACGTGCCGAAGAAGTTCACCACGCCAAAGAAGAAGGAATTGAATTCCACTTCCTTACCTCTCCCGTTGAAATCCACGCCGATGAAGACGGTTGGGTTACGACCATGACCCTTCGCCCCATGGAACTCGGCGAACCCGATGAATCGGGCCGTCGCCGCCCCGTTCCCAAGGAAGGCGAAGACTTCGACGTCGAAGTGGACACGGTCATTATGGCTTTGGGTACCAACCCGAACCCCTTGATTACCGGCACCAACCCGGACATCGAAACCAACAAGAAGCAAGGCATCATTATTACCGAAGAAGGCCAAAGCTCCGTTGAAGATGTCTTTGCCGGCGGCGACGCCGTTACCGGTGCCGCCACGGTTATCCTGGCCATGGGCGCAGGCAAACACGCTGCCGAAGGGATCGATAAATACATCAAGAGCAAAAATTAATACGATTTCGATTTGAAATCCAATGAAAGAAGCAGTCGAGCGATCGGCTGCTTCTTTGTGCTTCTAATAAATTTGTGTGGATTTCTTTACTCGTGATGGTGGCCGCAGCAATCGTCGTGATCGTGATCGTGGCCGCAGCAATCGTCGTGATCGTGATCGCAGCAGTGATCCTCTTCCCCATCTCTTTCGTAATGAGCGGCCAGTTCGTGAATTTTTTTGTGAATGGCCTCGTCCTTTAAGATGGCGTCGAGATTAATGTAGATTTCCATGGCGAAGTCGATATTGCCTTCTTCCTCCGCTTTTTCGGCCACCCGCTTTAAAGTTTCAACTCGGTCCGGATCCGGTGCGCCCTTGATGTTGCGCGCTTTCAGGTAATTTAAAAAAGCCTCTTTCGATGCGGGCTCCGGATCGCCGAAGCGCTGGCCGATCATAATGAGATTTCCCTCGGCTGCGTCGTTGTCCGGATCGTAATCCTTGGCGATCATGCTCATGGCGAGGGCGAGGGAAGGCTTGTTTTCCTTAAAGAGGAAGTAACCCTCGTTGGAGAAGCATTGGGAAAAATCCGATGCCAGATAGGACGATTCGAAGGCCTGTTGATTGTACGCCTTCGCCCCTTCCATGTCCCCTTCCTGGCGCGCCACTTTCGACAAGGTCAGGTAATTGGCCGTGGACATGGGATTCACCGCCAAGGCTTTTTCCAAATAGTTGCGGGCACCGTCGTAGTCCTTTAATTCCGCCGCCACGCCGCCGCGCAGGGTAAGCCACATATCAATCTCAGGCCCTAAAATGGGCAGACGATCGCCGTCTCGCTCTATACGGCAGATCACTTCTTCCACCATGGACTGGAAGGAGTAAAATTTTTCCCCGCTGTCCAAGGCTTCCAGAGCCGTTCGTAAAAAGTCCACTTCTTCCACCATGCGGTCGATAAATTCCTTGGCCCCTTCCATGTCTTCGTCCAATGTTTTGGCGAAAACCGCGTCCAATAGGGTATAAAACTTATCGATGCCGGCGCCGTCTTGTTTCAGACTACGGTAATCCCCGTCTTCTCCACGGTGCTCGGCCATGAGTTTTTGTCCATAGCTTAAAAGTTTTTCAGCCAGTTCCCCTTCCCCTGCCAGGGAAAGCTTTTGTACTTCGTCGTAGATGGCATTTAAATCCTCTACGTAATCGCCTGTCAGGCTGTTTATAAAATCGTTGTATTGTTGTTCCATTGATACCTCCGCTTATAGTATACCAAAGCTCGAAAGGAGTTGTTATGTCGAGTCTCGTTACCCATTATTTTTTTGCCGAACGCCTCTTACCCGCCTTGCCCGAAAAGGCCCGGGATATTATCGCCGCCTACCCCGAGCATTACTATCTCGGCGCCCAGGGGCCGGACATTTTCTTTTACTACCTGACCTCGAAAAAACATGAGATCGGAGCAAAAATTCATTCTAAGCCCCTGTCGGATTTTATCGAAAAAAACGCCGATTGGACCCGCAAGGGGCCCGTCCTCTCCCCGACTTGGGCCTACTTTTTCGGCTTCTTAACCCATTTTTCACTGGACATGACGGTTCATCCCTACATCGACCGCGTGGAGGAGAAAATTTCCATCGACCACGTCACCTTGGAGCGGGATTTCGACCGGGTGATTTTAGAAGAAGAAGGCTACGATCCCACGGTCTTTCTCTGCCGAGATCTCCTGCCCTCCCCCGCCCATGTGGCAGATGACGCCGCTCGCGCCTACAAGGCCTTCGGCATGGACCGCCACGACGTGCATCGAGCCCTGGCCTCGTTTCGCATGGGCCAGCAATTTTTCCACGTGGATGATTTAAAAAGCTACCGCCGCAAACACAAGCTCCTGAAGGCAATCGGCGTGGACGAGGCCTTCGGCGGCATGCTTTTAAACCCCGAAGGCTATGAGGATTCCATTTACATCACCAATCCTGTCATGAAAGAGCTCATGAATCTGGCCTATCCCGTGGCGCGAAGGGCCGTTTTGGCCTTCACGGAAGGCGGCGAGTATCCGCCCTTTTTTCAATTAAATTTCAACGGACGGTAATGAAAAAGGCCTCATCTTTCGATGAGGTCTTATCTTATTTTTCTTAAAATAAAGATACAAATGAGAACGCCGATAAGCAACTGCCCGGCCACGAGCCCCCATTCCTTCTTCTTTGCGAGATCGACCAGCTCCATAAGCCAGTACACGACATAAAGACCCAGGCTGATAAAAATCGCCGGCATGGAGATGCGGGTGAGCCAAACAAAAAGGGGATCCGGGTAGGCGGTCTTTGTCAGGGCCACAATGAGAAAGCCAGCGAGGCCCGCCAGGGCAAAGGCCAGCGCCGCCTTTTTTATGGTGGATTTAAGCTTGTTCATGGCGAAATACCTCTTTCACATGGTCGATAAAATCATAGGCCGATGCCACCAACAAGATGGAGCAAAGAATCCGAACCCAAAGTTTGTCCGATTCACTTAATACGTTTGAAAAAATAAAAAAGCGGCTCACGTCGTAAAATAAGAGTAAATATCGTTTCATGAAATTATTTTACACTCGCGGAAAACATATGTAAAGGCACCCTTTCTGGGTGACCCCATAAAGTTGGACTTAATCGAGCAAGCATTTCGCTTGCTCGATCTTGTTTTACATAACATTAGTTCTATGCGGATTTCATTGTTTATCTCCCACCCCAGGTTTTTAAGATTATTTTGGGTCAGTTCAACCGCAGGTCCTTTTTCATGGATGCTGTGCCTAAATAACTTCGTTACGATGAAGAATATAGTAGTCTTCAAGATTCGCTTGGACGGGACGGGCGCCTTCCAAGGTGCTGCCTGTGTAGCGAATTTTTAAATACTCCCCTTCATAACGCATCCGAATAATTTGAATCTTTTTTTCATAAGCTGCCAATTCCGAAAATGGAATCGTCACCTCAAACACAAGGCCCTCCATTTTTTCGATTAACTTATCCGACGTGGTTTTGGCCCTGATTTTTCCGTCGTTTAAAATAATAATGTTTTTTGTAATGGCTTCAATGTCGGAAATAATATGGGTTGAAAAAAGAATGATCTTGTCTTTGGACATATTGGACAAAATGTTTGAAAATCGAATGCGTTCGCCGGGATCCAAACCGGCCGTCGGTTCATCTAAAATAAGGATTTTCGGATCGTTGAGTAAGGCTTGAGCGATGCCGACTCGCCGCTTCATTCCACCGGAAAAAGTCGATACTTTTTTGTCCTTCACATCCTGAAGGTTTACAAAATCGAGAACCCGGGGGATTTTTTCCTTCAATTCCCTTTTACTTAATCCCTTTAATGCGCCCATATAGGTTAGAAACTCACCGGCCGTAAAGCCGGGAAAAACCGCGAATTCCTGGGGCATGTAACCTAAAAGACCACGATACTTCCCCTTCAACTGAGAAATATCCTCTCCCTCGTAGAGGATATGGCCCCTCGTCGGCGTATCTACGCCGACCAATAACCGCATCAAGGTAGACTTGCCGGCGCCGTTGTCCCCTAAAAGCCCATAAATTCCGGAATCCAGTTCCATGTTCACATCCGAAAGAGCTTCTTTCTTTCCAAATTTTTTGCTTAAGCTTTCAATTTTTAACATAATCAGCGCTCCTTATGCTTAACCAAACGACTTCCTTTTCCCCAGCCACAACCCGATCCATAAGAGCGCCCCGTAAACCATGGGGATGATCAGTGAAAGCAAATAACAACCTTCAAGCCCCGGAGAAGATACGCGAGCGCAAAGACCTTCAATATTTATTAAAGCCAATGGAGAGAGGAAAAGGAATTTCCCGGTAGCGGGAGACGTCCACAGGGATTGAAGCAAGAAATGAATGGACACATAGGCCAGAACAAGGGAAAAGGAGACCTTGACGTCTTTGATTCGATCGCCTAAAAAAAGAAAAAGAAAGACTAGACAAATGGTCAGTGCGAGGCCGTTTAAAAATTTATAGCTAAAGTACTGAAGATAGGTTACCTGAATAGGAAAGAGGAAAAATTCCCTTGAATTTTGAATGAAAAGGTCTCGGCCGTCGCTTCCGTAAATAAACAAAACCAAAAGAGAAAACAGAGCCACGCCGCCCACATAGGTGAAGACGCCAATTTCCAAACCGTTGATCAGCCGAGCCTGAAAGAGTTTTTTCTTCCCGTAAAGGGTGGCTTCCACCATGTCCTTCGTTTTGAACCGCTCGTCTTCTTTCATTACGGGAACGAGGAGAAAAAGCAAGGCCAAGGCGACGGCGTAAAAAATCTTATCGAAGTTACGGAGGAGAACTTTCCAACCTTCACAATAACCGATAAGTAGCCGATCCATTGGCTTCGCTCCTTGAGCTTGGCCTGCCTTTTTTATCAGATTCATTCGATACTCGAAAAAGCCTTGTGACGGCTGCTTGTCTCCTTGAAGCAGAGCGTCATTTATACTCTCCACCGGCAAAAACTCATTAATGGAAATGTTCTCTTTGACCAAGTTTTCTTGAGGCAAGTCGTACTTTGCGATTAAATTCTCCACTTTTTTATCGTTGTACCAGTTCTCCGCCATCAGGTAGCGGTATTCCGTACCGTCAGAAATTTCCACGTGCAAGCTCTCTTGAAGATACCTCATCTGTTCCGCCTTGATAAGGCAGATCGACGAAAGCAACAAAAACAGACAGAGGGCCGGAAGGTAGGGAAAGGGAAGCATTCTTTTTCTATTGACTTCCAGTAAAAACTTCATTTGCCCTCTCCTCCTTTTAAGTAATAGCGGTTCATTATCGGCATGGCCAAAATTCGGCTACTCGCAACGTAAATCAAAGACAGAAAGCAGGCCATCGCCGTAAAGGGATAGACGTGGTTTTGAAGGACAAGAAGCTTGGACGCGGAGAAATTACCTCGCACAAAGTTTTGCGGCGTAAAGTAGGCCAGAGTATTCGCCCAAGACTGCGGCGAATCCGCCCACTTCTCAAGCCAAACAAAGGCGAGCACCAAGACGAGCAGGGAGACTTTCGACTTGCGAAAGACCAGGGAGAATAAGAGAATGATATTGACCACCACGAGAACGGCGGCAAAACCGGATAAGGCTTCCAGAAAATACCCTTGCCAAGTAGTGAGGTTGAAAATCGCCGGTCCGGCATAAAATTCGATGGAGGCATCGGCTCCGTGAAGGGAATAAATCATTCCGTGGTAGAGAAGCAAAAAAAACAAATAAGCGAGGTACGCGAGTCCTGCAAATAATTCTGCCGACCTTACCTTGGCTAAGTAGAGGGAAAGGCGCCCATTCTTCGCGTGCACATCCATTTCAGTAAATCCCTGCGCTTCGTCGGCCGACGTTAAGGAAGACAGGGCGAGGGCCAAGTAGATTAAAAAAATATAAAAAGTCATGTGCAGGGCGTCGCCCATGTAGCGCCAGCCTTCGTTGTAAGCGTAGTAAAGAGGCGTTTTCACTTCTCCGGCTTGGCGAAGAATGCTTTCAACCTCCGACCGGTCGTAGGACCGATACGAGGTGCGCGCCCATGAACCGATTGCCTTTAAGCGATCTTGGTAAAAATTTTCAATCCCTTGGTCGCTCATATGAATTGAAAAGTCTTGGATTTCAATATCTTTCGGAAAATTCAAACTTTGCGCGAGCCACTGGAAGGGATAAATCAGCTTCAAGCCCAACTCTTTTTCTTCCGTTCGTGCGCCTTCCACATAGTCTTTTTCTTTGCTTTGGTTGTAAAGGGTCTGGACCTTTTTCATTTGCTCTTCGGTTAAAAGGCCGTCGTATTTAATCCCTTCTTCTTTCATCAATTTCCAATAGGAAAGGCCGGAGCCAAATTTTCCTCCCTCTAAGACCATGTCCAGGGATTGGCTATAGGGAAGAATCTTGGCCACACAAATCAACAAAAACAGGCACGCAATCAGGGCATTGTTCTTGGTCGCTATTTTTTTAAATTCCAGTTTTACGACAGCAAACATCGACTTCTCCCCCTTTTTACTAACACCGGCCGTCCTATTTCTGCTCTTCAAAAGAATTTTTTCGTTTTTTGCCCTTATTGAACCGCCTTTTTCAAGTCGTAGTAAGAACCGGTAAAGACCACCTTCCATTCCTTCTCGCCATGAGGCTTGGCTAGGAGAAGTTCGTCATAGGACCCGTCCAGCCGCCTGGCTTCATAGACAAAGAGTTCGTCATTCTTAAGACCTTGAATCGGTCCTTTTCGCGCTTCCGCAGGGATAGTACCAATCATCTCATCAATTCGGTAATCCACCGTCGGCGCAAAGACAAACTCAGCGTCGTGATCATTCTCGTGTCCCTCTTCCCTTGCAGGATAGATGTCCGGTTTTGATTTAATGTAATTTGACACCGCTTGATCCAATTCGATAAATAGATCGAGACTTCTGTCCTCCCCGGTCGGCCCGAGAACGACATCGCCGCCTCTGGTCACCGAACCGGACATACCTTTTTCGATCCAGTCCTTTCTGTTCTTCGCCCGTTGCTTGGCAATCTTTTTGTCCGCAGCAATGTCTTGCGGGCTTCTCTCATCGGGACCGTCCTGTGTTTTGCCTTGGCTATCTTCACTTTTCCTTTGATCCTGCACCATGGAATAAGTGGATTCTTTTTTTAGATACAACGCCGAGGCCAGTACGACTAAAACCACAAAAATTCCTAAAACCACTTTTTTCTTGTTCATCATCTTCCATCTCCTTTTCTATTGATTATAGGCAATTTACACCTCGGTCACAGTTAACTTTTGTCCGAACTTTTCACAAAAAAGAAGAAGGCTTGTGGCGCTTCTTCTTAAAAGGGGTCTATATAGCCGATTTCTCTGGCTTTTTGTACCATTTCTTGATAATTCTTTACGTTCAACTTGCCGTAAATGCGATTTAATAAAACGGCCAGAGAAGAGGTTGACATATAGGCTTCTTTTGCGACTTCTTTTCGTGATTTTCCCAAGGCATAGAGCCGGAGAATTTTTAATTCATTTTCCGTGAGCTTTTCCTGAAGATGGTTCTTAGAAGAAAAATACCTTTTGTTCTCCAAGCAAACCCCTCGTATCTTCGCTAAAAGACTTTGGGTCGACTCTTCTTTCGAAATAAAACCCATACAGCCCATATCCATGGCCTTTTCCCGGTAAAAATCCAGATTATAGCCCGATAAAATCAACACTTTCACACCGAAATCCCGTATCAACGCTTCGCTTAACTTCAGACCGTTTTCTCCCTTCGCCAAGCCGTCCAGATTAATGTCTATAAGCAAAAGATCGTAGGTTACTTCTTGTAATTTGTCTTTTATGTCTTTCATTTTCTCCGGAATATCCACACGGATGTCCCCGCCGGATTCTAAATCCATCTTCAGGCATTGGGCCAGCATTTTATGATCTTCGATTAACATAATCTTCATAGATCCGCTCCTTCTTAATCGGTACATTCACATAAAAGGCCAGGTACTTTTCCTCCCCTTCTCGGCCCTCTTCTACCCGAAATACTCCGTCCAGCCGTTTGGTTTCGAAATCCAACAATTTCAAGCCGGTGCTCCGACCCGCACCTTCCTCCAAGTAATCGCCGTAATTTGTCATAGAAAGATGAATCTCCTTTTGGTTTTCCTCCAAATGAATTTCCACGTAATCGCCCTTTCCGTGTTTAAAAAGATTGCTCACCAACTCGTAAAGGGTTTTATACAGAAAACGGTCGTAGGGACCGGGCACGAAAAAATCCTCGGAGCAAGTGAAGTCAATTAAAATGCCGCAGTTTTGATACCTGTCTTCCAAATCCTTAATAAGTCCATAGTAATTATTATTTAAGCTTACTCTAGGACTTAAGATCGGGTCATAGGCATTCAATTCTTGGCGAATTTTTTTAATGTCGTTGGAGAGAATTTCCAGAACTTGCTCCCTCTCTGAAAAAGGCGGAGCCTTTTGAACCAGCTTCTGCACGAGAATTATGTCCTGCAAAATCATGTCGTGAAGAAAGCGAGTGTTTTTCTCGGAATAGAGGCGCGCATACTTATCCAACAGGAGATTTTCCCTTCCCCTGCTCAAGAGATTACCTATCTCTTCCCGGCTCAAGTCGCGGTAATTGAAGTAATTGGAGACCATGACGAAAAACGCGCTCAAGTAAAGGGAGAGAAAGAAGATTTCGGTAAAATTCCTTGGTAAACCGTTGACGATAAAAAGAATGAGAAAAAGCACAAAGCAAAACTTCGCCCACTCTTTAAAAAACGGGACAAAGGCTTTGATCGATAAACGGCACGCTTTTATTAACAAATAGATTAAGACGGCGGCCAAGACGGCCATTATGTAAAATTCTTCGAAATTCTCAAAATAATTCCATAGAGAAGAAAGATAGAAACTGCCCCATAAATACAAGACCAAAAAGACCGCAGTCGACACCATAATGCGGTAACTGTAAAGGCCCCGCCCCTGAATTTCATTTTTTTTGACGAGGAAAAAGAGAAGGGGAAACAAACAAAAGATAAAATAGATCCCCATGTATAGAAAGTTGACCTTTAGAGAGGAAAAGGTCGATAGAAGAAAGATCGCTAAAAAAGCGAGGAGTGTAATAAGACGAAAAGGTCTGAAACGAAAGTGTCCTTCCAAGACAATGTCCATATAGGAAAAAATCAGCTGAAGAACAAAAAAGTAACGAAGAAGAATGTCATTGACCAGATACGCGACAATGAAATCTTCCGAGATAAAATAAAGGGGAATCAAAAGTAGAGTGGTACAAACCCGATAAACGTAATTTTTTTCTCTCTCCTCCAACAGAATAAAGAAAGAGATAAAATTCGTGAGCGTAAAAAGACCGATTAAGGCGACGATATGAAAGCTGCCGCCACCTTTTTTTACGGCAACTAAATAAAACCAATAAAGGGCCAGCTGGGTTAGGCTATGGCTCCAAAGCAAGATCGGTTTTTTATACGGCAAAAATCGATTCACGGCTTCCTCCTCACGTCCATTCGTCTCTATTTTAATCATACTGAATTGAAAAGGAAATTTCACCTAACTTTTGTCCGAACATCATTGGAGCCGTCTTCCGATGTTTGATGATTGATCTAAAGTTAAAGTGGATTCCTCGCCTTTCGGCAAAGAATTTGCTCTTGCTCAACGCAAAAACACGCCACAAACTAAAGTGACCCCCAAAGATTGGTTTTCTTAGTCCAACTTTTGGGGGTCAGTACATTTCAGATGCCTTTTTGCTTTATTCTTTGTTTGCCTTTTCGATGATTTCTTCCGCCAGTTGTGCGGGCACGTCTTCGTAGCGAACGAATTCCATGGTGAAGGAACCGCGACCTTGGGTCATGGCCCGAAGATCGATGGCGTATTCGTACATTTCCGCTTGCGGTGCTTCGGCCATAATCAATTGACCGCCGCCGGGTTGTTGGTCCATCCCGAGGATTCTTCCACGGCGCTTATTCATGTCGCCCATAACATCGCCCATGTATTCGTCGGGCACGGCCACTTCAACGGCCATAATGGGCTCTAAGAGCACGGGTTTCGCTTCGGCAATCCCCTTCTTAAAGGCGATGGATGCCGCCATCTTAAAGCTGACTTCGTTGGAGTCCACGTCGTGGTAGCTGCCGTCGTAGAGCACGGCCTTGACGCCGGTGACGGGGAAGCCGGCGAGGACGCCTTTTTCCATGGATTCTTCCAAGCCTTTTTCAACGGCGGGGAAGTAGTTTCTCGGCACGCTGCCGCCGAAGACTTCTTCGTCGAAGACGAAATCTTCGTCGGAGGGTTCGAAGCGAATCCATACGTCGCCGTATTGGCCTGCGCCGCCGGATTGTTTCTTGTGTTTCCCTTGAACCGAGGCCGTGCCGCGAATTGTTTCTCTGTAAGGCACGATAAAGGGCACTTTCTTCACTTCGACGCCGAAGGTGTTCTTCAATTTATCTAAGATAACGTCCAGGTGGACATTCCCTTGGCCGCCGATGGTCATTTGCTTCGTTTCGGCGTTGCGATTGATCACGATGCCCGGGTCTTCGTCTTGAAGTTTGCGAAGGGACGTGGTGAGCTTTTCTTCGTCGTTTTTCGATGCCGCTTCAATGGCATAGAAGTAAACCGGTTGCGGCATTTTTACGCGCTTGTAAACCACATTGTGGGCCTTGTCGCAAAGGGTGTCGCCGGTTTTGGTGACGCTCAGTTTCGAAATGGCGCCGATGTCCCCGGCATGGATGACGTCCACGGGGATTTGTTCCTTGCCTCGAATAATAAAGGGACCGGTGTTCTTTTCGTCCGCATCTTGGGAGCTGTTGAAGAGGGCCGTGTCCTTGGTCATGGTGCCGCTCAACACTTTGTAAATGGAAATTTTTCCGACATAGGGGTCGGTAATGGTTTTAAATACGACGGCAGAGAAGGCTTCGTCGTCGGAAATGGTGTGTTCTTCGCCGGATTCGTAGCGGAAGCCGGTGTGGGCCCGTTCGTCGTCGGGTGAGGGCATGTAGTTGACGATGGTATTTAAGAGAATGTCGATGCCGATGCCTTTTTCCGCACTGCCGACCAAGAGGGGCACGGCGTCGCCGTTAATGAGCGCGGCGGTGACACCGCGGAGCAATTCGTCGCGGGTAAATTTTTCGCCGCTGAAGTATTTGTCCATAAGGACTTCGTCGCTTTCGGCGACGACTTCGGCGATTTCTTCGTACATACGCTCCGTGGCTTTCACTTGATCGTGATTTAATTCCACTTCTTCCGGAGCGGCGTTTTTGTATTCAAAGCCTTTTTGGAAAATAACGTCGGTTACGCCGACAAAATCTTCGCCTTCGCCGATGGGGACGGAGAAGGGAATAACTTTCTTACCGAAGAGGCTTTCGATTTGTTCCATTAAGGCGCGGAAATTAACGTTTTCTCCGTCGATCTTGTTCACGAAAATAATTCGCGGCAAGCCGATTTCTTCCGTGTATTTCCACATTCTTTCCGAGCCGACTTGTACGCCGGCGGTGGCGTCGATAATCATCAGCGCCGCTTCGGCCGCTCTTAAGGCGCCCATGGCTTCGCTAATGAAGTCCATGTAACCGGGCGTGTCGATTATATTTAATTTCATCTTTCGCCATTCGATAGGAATAATGCTCGTGCCGATGGATGTTCCCCGTTCTTTTTCTTCTTTAGAGAAGTCCGAAAGGGTATTTTTTTGATCCACGTGGCCGATTTGTTTCGTGGCACCGGATTGGTACAGGAGCGCTTCTGTTAAGTTGGTCTTGCCCGATCCGCTGTGCCCGACCAGGGCCAAGTTACGGACTTCCCTCGTGTTATATTCTTTCATTCAATTATTCCTCCTATCGTGCGATTTCCTTGCGGAAACGTTTTTATGGTTACAATTATATCATAGCCCGAAGACATTTGCATTCATCCTCCCCTCTTCTTGTCAAATTTATCGCCTCCCGCCTTCCGGGCGATTGTTTTGTTCCACGAAAAAAACGAGCCGAAGCTCGTTTCAGACTGCAGACAAACTCCGAATAAATCTCGGGGTTTGTCTCTTTTTTATGTTGTCAATCCATTTTCTCCATAAATCAGTAAAAGAAGGGCCGTCGCCTCCTCCGTCCCGCTCTTTTCGATCCATCATTAGTGCCAGTTTTTTCATGTTCATGCATGCAAAGGTCAGCACCGCTTTCAGGTCCATTTTCTTTCGTCCACGCTGGTTGGTGTAACGTAGGCCATGGTATTCTTTCGCGCTGCCGAATTGCCGTTCGATGGTTTCTTTTCGTTGTTTGTATTCTGCTTTTCCTTGGGTGGTGTAGCGGTAGTCTTCCGCGATGTCCAGGGCGTCTTGCCAGAGGTGGCGAGTGACGATTTTTTGATGGTTTTTACTGGCAGTGCAACGGTGAAGGGTAGGACAGTTTTTGCAGATTTTTGGATTGCTTTTGTATTCGCGGTAGCCTTCACGTGTCGTGGTGCTGTAGGGGAGGATGTTTTCTTCCGGGCAGAGGTAACAGTCGTAGTAGGCGTCGTAGACGAAGTCGCGTTTGTAGTAGGGGTCGTCGAGGGCCGGTTTGTGTTTGGGCCGGGTGTAGGGGAAGACGGGCAGGATGTCTTTTTCAAGGAGGGTTTTGGCGATGGCCGGGG
>NZ_JAOQJD010000013.1:1599-64218 GCF_025566985.1 Aedoeadaptatus acetigenes | reverse complement strand
ATTGACCAATCGGATAGCTACATTGAAGCGAAAATAGAAGAGATCAATCGTCGCCCGCGTAAATGTTTAAACTGGAAAACGCCTTATGAGGTTTACCATTCAGTAGAGTTGCACTTGACTTGACAATTCAAGGGGAAAAATTCCATTAGGTACGAATGGCGGGATCCATGTGAAGAATAATAAATGATACGGCGAGAAAGATCGCCGAGAGCCAAATGGTCTTCAGGCCCATGAGAGAAAAGCACAGGCCGCCGATTAAGGCGCCGACGAAAAAGATGCCTACGATAAAGAGCACGGTGCGGCTCGTCTCCTTGTGGACGGCGCCCTTCGTGTGGTGGTAGCCCGCCAAATTGTGCATGATCGTGCGCACATTGCCCACGCACATGGTGGTGGCGGCGTTAATGTCTGCGAATTTTCTGAAGGTGTTCACCTGCATGCCGCAGGAGAAGGCCATCATGCTGTTTGCTACACTGTCAAGCTCCCCGGAGAGAAAGCCTACCACGACGAGAATCGCGATCTCCGTAGCCAGAATGCGCTGCTTAAAGTGCAGGCCTATGCGCCTTTTTTGAGAGAATGCCACGCGTCCGGAGACATAGACTCCGAGGGCGAAGGATGCGATTTGAATAAAGTAGCGGAGCATGGCAGGAAAATTTCCCTCGGCCAAGTTAAAGGCCATAAGTACCACATTGCCCGTGAGGGCGTTGACGAAGACTTTTCCCCGAAGGGCGTAGGAGTAGCCGTCTTGCAGGCCGCCGGCCAAGGTGAGAAAGGTGGCGAAGAGCAGGGATTCGGACCAGGTCTTATCCTTCATAAATCCCTCGCATTCTTTCGATTAAATCCTTGTACAGAGGAAGCATATGGGCTTCCGATACGAAGGTATCCAGTTCCCTTATAGGCACCCACTTGCGATTGTCCTTCACCTCGAGCAAAGTGTCGTCTTCGTGGCCCACAAAGCCGTAGCAAAAATTAATGTGGAAGTGGCTGTCCACGGGCTCCCCCTTTCGCAGGTGGGCCGCCACGGGCATAAGCTCCATGGCCAGAGGCCCTCCTGAGAGGGGCTTTACATAAAGAATCCCCGTCTCCTCGTAAAGCTCACGAAGGGCCGAGTAAAAGAGCGCCTCCCCTTCTTCCACGTGGCCGCCGGGCCAGGAGAAGGATTTGTAGATCGGATGATAGATCATTAAGAGCTTATCCGCCTCGAAATCCACCACCATGGACGAGGTGGTGTAGTGGTAGGGCGCCGCGCGGTTCGTGGCGATAAGGGAGGGATCCAGGCGCAGCAGATGCTCCCTGTCTTCGGCTTCTTTTTCATTTTTCGGTTCGTAGGATTCAATCCATTCCATAAATAACCTCCAGTGCCGGCGAAAAGGCCGACGGTACGGCGTACGTATTTTTCAGCGCTTCTTTTGTGGCCCAGGTGCGGTCGCCCTCCGCGGCAAACAGAGCCTCCACCGGCGCGTAATAAACCCACACATTCCATATGCGGTGGCTGAAGACGTGGCGGTATTCGGCCACCTTCTCCGGTTTTTTCGCGACGAAATCCGCCTCTGCCAGTCGCTTCATCACATCCTCCGGCCGAATGTGGCCCTCTGCCATGGGAAAGCCCCACATGGATGCCAAGAGTCCGCCGGTGCGCTTCTCGATTAAAAAGCGGCCCCCGAGATCGATAAGAAGCACCGTCACATCCTCTTCTTTCTGCTTCTTCTTCGGCGTCCTTCTCGGGTAGTCTTCGGCGCAGTTTGCATGATAGGCCATACAATCACCCTGAAGAGGGCAATCGCCGCAGGCCGGGGAGGTGGGCGTGCAGATCTTGCTCCCGAGATCCATCATGGCCTGATTAAAATCCCCGGGCCGATCCCGGGAAATGGCCTCATTGGCGAGCTCAAAGATCCGCCGCTTTCCCGCCGCCTTGTCGATCATCTCATCGATCATATAGAGGCGGCTGAAGATGCGAAGTAAATTCCCGTCCACCGCCGCCACCGCCTCGCCGTAGGCGATGGATGCAATGGCCGCCGCCGTGTAATCGCCGATGCCAGGAAGGGCCTTTAAGCCCTCAAAGTCTTCGGGCATCCCATCCCGGGCCACGATCTTTGCCGCCGCCATTAAATGCTTCGCCCGGCGGTAGTACCCGAGGCCCTGCCAATGCTTTAGAAGAGCCTCCTCCTCCGCCGCGGCCAAATCCTTCGCCGTGGGAAAGGCCGCCATAAAGCGCTCGTAATATGGAATCACCGTCGCCGACTGGGTTTGCTGAAGCATAATTTCAGAGACCCAAGTGGCGTAGGGATCCTTCGTTTTTCGCCAGGGCAGCCCGCGATCCTTGGGGGCGTACCAGTTTAAAATTTTTCTCGAAATACACATGAAGCTATTATAACAAAAAGGCTCGAAAGGTCTATATTGACGGGATTTCCTAAGCATGTTATAGTTAAAAAGGATATCATACAGAAATAATCGGATATAGGAGGATGTTTGAATAGATGAATGCATTATTAAAAGTAGAAGGCGTGCGCGCCTCTGCAGGTGAAAAAGAAATATTAAAAGGCATGAACCTGGAGGTCAACAAAGGCGAAGTTCACGTCATTATGGGCCCCAACGGCAGCGGGAAATCCACCCTGGCCAATGTGATTATGGCCAACCCCGCCTACACCATGACCGAAGGCAAGATTTACTTCGAAGGGGAAGATGTCTCCGACGAATCCACGGACAAGCGCGCCCGTCGCGGCTTGTATTTAAGCTTCCAAACCCCCTACGAAATTCCGGGGATCAGCGTGGAAAACTTTATTCGCCAAGCCCTTCTGGCTCGCGGCGAAAAGACCTCCATCGTGAAGTTTAAAAAGGCCCTGGAAAAGAAAATGGAACTTCTGGACATGAAGCCGGAATACGCAAGCCGCTATTTAAATGTGGGCTTCTCCGGCGGGGAACGGAAAAAGACGGAAATCCTTCAACTCTTAATGCTCGATCCCAAGCTCGCCATCTTGGACGAAACGGACTCGGGTCTCGACGTGGATGCCGTCGCCACCGTGAGCCGTGGCTTAAAGGAATATTTGGACGGCGAAAAATCCGCCATTATTATTACGCACCATAGAGAAATTCTGAAGGAAATCCACCCGGATTTCGTTCACGTCATTAACAACGGCCGCATCGTCACCGAAGGCGGCGACGAAATCATCGACCGCATCGAAGAAGAAGGCTTCGGCTGGATTAAGGATGAGCAACATGCGTAAGAAGACAGAAATTCAAGACATGGACCGGGGGATTTACGACGAGAGAAATCCCTTCACCTATCGAAAAAAGACGGAACAGGGCTTAAACGAATCCATCGTGCGCCAAATTTCCGCCGAAAAAAACGAACCGGCCTGGATGCTTGAAAAGCGTCTGGAAGCCTTAAAGATATTTAACGAAAAGGAAAACCCGAGCTGGGGACCGGATCTGTCGGAAGTGGACATGGACAAGGTCATCACCTACATTCGTCCCGACGCGGATTTGGCCGCCGACTGGAACGACGTGCCGGAAGAAATCCGCAGCACCTTCGACAAGCTGGGCATTCCCGAGGCGGAAAAAGAAGCCATGCTCTCAGGCGTCGGCGCCCAATACGACTCGGAAGTAGTCTACCACAGCATTCAACAACACCTGTTGGACCAAGGGGTTATTTACACGGACTTCGAAACGGGCCTCCACGAATACGAAGACATCGTGAAGGAATACTTCGGCAAGTGCATTAACCCGAGTTTGCACAAATACGCCGCCCTGCACTACGCCGTATGGAGCGGCGGCAGCTTCGTCTACGTCCCCGAAGGCGTGGATGTGGACGTGCCTCTGCAGTCCTACTTCCGCTTAAACGCCCCGGGGGCCGGTCAATTCGAGCACACCCTTATCATCATCGAAAAAGGCGCCAAGTGCCACTTTATCGAAGGCTGCTCCGCACCGAAATACAACGCATTGAACCTGCACGCCGGGGCCGTTGAGCTCTTCGTCAAAGACGACGCCACCCTGCGCTACTCCACCATCGAAAACTGGTCGAGAAACATGTACAACTTAAACACCAAGCGGGCCATCGTGGGCAAAAACGGCAAGATCCAATGGGTCTCCGGCTCCTTCGGCTCCAAGGTGAGCATGCTCTATCCCATGAGCGTCCTGGCAGGAGACGGCGCGCAAAACGAATACACCGGCATCAGCTTCGCCGGGGCCGGACAAAACATCGACACCGGCGCCCAAGTTATTCACGCGGCCAACGACACCAAGAGCTCCATTCAATCGAAATCCATTTCCAAGGGCGGCGGCATCGGCGTCTACCGCGGGCTCGTAAAAGTGGCGGACGACGCCAAGCACACGAAATCCACCGTCTCCTGCGAATCCCTCATGCTCGATGATTTGAGTCGTCAGGACACGATTCCCGCCATCGACATTAACAACCGGGACGTGGACTTCGGTCACGAGGCAAAAATCGGCCGCATTTCCGACGAGGTCATCTTCTACCTTATGACCCGCGGTATTCCCGAGGAAGAAGCGCGGGCCACGGTGGTTCGGGGCTTCGCCGATCCCATCGCCAAGGAACTGCCCCTGGAATACGCCGTCGAGATGAACAACCTCATCTCCTTGGAATTAGAAGGGAGCATCGGCTAATGAAGGCACACAAGGGAAATATATTAGATTATAAAACCTACTCCTATTTAAATGTAAATGAAGTAGAAGTTGAAGGAAGCGAGATAAAAGGCGACGAACAAGCTTCCGCTGCCGAAGTCTTTAAAAATTACGATTACGGCATCAGCAAAGAAATGGTGGAACATCATGACATGAACTCCACGATCGCCAAGCGATATAATATTACGTGCACGAAAGATCTCGGCGTCAACAGACTGGACGGCGACGGGGACGAAATCGTAACCTTAGATTTCGATGTAGCGGAAAATGCCCACTTTAACGGTTATTTCGCATCGAAAAAGACAGGCGGCTATCGCTCCGCCCTCGTGCGCATTCACGTAAAGAAAAAGGCAGTAGCCCGCTTATATTTCGTCAACATGGACGCGAGCGAAGTGGCCAACTACCTTTCTCTCGGCGCCATCGTCGAAGAAGGAGCGAAACTTGATTGCTACATCTTCCACATGGGAGACGGCGATGAAACCAGCAATGTGAAATGCTATTTGAAGGGCGAAAACGCCCTCGGCAATATTCAATCCATCTATCTCGGAAAAGGCGGCCAATCTTACGATTTGGTTTACGACATGATTCACGAAGGAATCGATACCACCTCGAACCTCGTCGTGGACGGTGCCCTTATGGACAATGCCTATAAGGTATTTAAGAGCCGCATCGACTTTTTGGAAGGATCCAAACACAGCCGGGGCAACGAAGAGGAATTTGCCATTCTCCTGGATTCCACGGCCCGAAGCCTTTCTGTGCCGGCCCTGTTGAGCCACGAAGACGACGTGGAAGGCAACCACGCCGCCAGCGCCGGAAAATTGGATCAGGACATGCTCTACTACTTCCTCACCCGCGGCTTCGATACAGAGACGGCGGAGCGCATGATTATCGACGCGAAATTCGCACCGGTCATCGACGCGGTGATTTACGAAGACGAACGCAAGGCCATTTACGAGGAATTGGAACGGATTATGGGGAGGCGCCATCATGTTGCAAAGTAGTGAAATCAGAGAAATCCGCAAAGACTTTCCCTTCCTGGAACTGTCTACGAAAGAAAAACCGCTGGTCTATTTAGATTCGGCAGCCACGACGCAAAAACCGAGACAAGTCATCGAAGCCATGAACCGTTATTACAGTTATGAAAACGGCGGGCCCCACCGCGGCGCCCACCGCCTGTCCATGGCGGCCACGGAAGTCTACGAAGGCGCCCGGGAAGCGGTGAAAAACTTTATCGGGGCAAATAGCGTGGAAGAAATCGTATTTACCAGAAATGCCACGGAAGGGCTCAACCTCCTCGCCTACTGCTGGGGCCTTGAAAACCTCAAAGAAGGCGACGAAATCGTCCTGTCCATTATGGAACACCACGCCAATCTCGTCACCTGGCAATACGTGGCGGAAAAAACCGGCGCGAAACTTGTGTATCTCTACATCGACGAAAACAAAGAGATTCCGAAAAAAGAAATCGAAGAAAAGATCACGGCCAAGACCAAGCTATTGGCCATTACCCAATCTTCCAATGTTTTGGGAACCATGCCCGATGTAAAGAGCATGATCGCTTATTTGAGAAAAGTAAGCCCCGACGCCAAGGCCGTGGTTGACGGCGCCCAAGCGGCTCCTCACATGCCTGTGGATGTGAAGGATCTGGACTGCGACTTCTACGTCTTCAGCGGCCACAAAATGCTGGCGGCCATGGGCGCAGGGGTCCTCTACGGCAAGCTCGACAATTTAAACGCCATGAAGCCCTATATGTACGGCGGCGACATGATCGAGTACGTCTACGAAGATCATTCCACCTTCCTGAAGGCCCCCGGGCGCTTTGAAGCCGGCACCCAAGACGTCGGCGCCGCATCGAGCCTTCCCGTGGCCATCGACTATTTAAACGCCATCGGTCTCGACAAGATCCACGAATACGAAAGCTACCTCGTGGACTACGCCTACGATGCCATGAGCCAAATGGACGACATTACCATTCTCTCCCGCCCCACCAATCCGAGAGGCGGACTCATTACCTTTAACTTTAAAGACGTCCATCCCCACGACGTGGCATCCATTTTGGATTCCAAGGGCATCGCCATTCGCAGCGGCCACCACTGCGCTCAACCCCTGCACAGAAGCTTCGGCATTCACTTCTCCTGCCGGGCAAGCTTTGCCGTCTACAACACCATCGAAGAAGTGGACTACTTTATTAAGAATCTCGACGAAGTAAGGAGGTTGATGGGTCTTGGCACTCGATGATATTTACACCACGCTCATTATGGAAGAGTCCCGCTCGCAGCACAACAAAGGGGATTTAGAAAACCCGGACTTTAAAGAGCTGGGCCACAACCCGAGCTGCGGCGACGAAATCACTCTGCAGATCAAACTGGACGGCGACGTGCTGAAAGACCTGTCCTACACAGGCGAAGGCTGCGCCATCTCCCAAGCGTCCACCTCCATTATGATCGACACGGTGCGTGGAAAGACGCGAGATGAAGCCGTGCACCTGGCCGACACCTTTATCGGCATGATCAAAGGCGTCTCCCTCACGGAAGAGGAAGAAGACGCATTGGAAGACGCCATGGCATTCGAGGGCATTTCCAAATTGCCCGCCCGGGTGAAATGCGCCGTGCTTCCCTGGTACACCTTAAAAAACATTCTGGAAAAATAATTTGAGCCGCCTCGCGCGGCTCTGTTTTTTTATAAAACAGACTAAAAAACGATAGAAATATAGAAAAAACGAAAAGAAAAAACAAAAATTATATTTAAACGGCGGGTTATGTGGTATAATCTGAATAACTACTTATAATTAGGAAAAGATTAGAAACAATCTCTTTCGGGCTGACGACGTTAAAGGACACGAGGAGGCACATATGGAATCCAGAGAATTTTTATGGTCCTATTGGAATTTAATCAAGGACGCGTCGGATACAAAAATCGCCTTAACGGACTACTTTTCTAAAACCTATGAACTGACACAATTGCAATTTCTCGTCATGGGCCAGGTGGACGCCTTGGAAGACACATCCATTCGCTCCATCGCCAAGTCCCTGCGCCGGGACCACGGAAATATTTCCAAGATCTGCACCGTGCTTGAGGAAAAAGGCTTCGTCTACCGCAAGCGCTCGGAGGCGGACAGCCGTATCGTGAATATCTACCTCACGAAACAGGGTGAGGACTACATCGGGGAATTTCGCGGCATCGTGGCGCCCTTTATAAACAAATTGGGCGACTACCTCACAGACGGGGACATGCGCTTTCTCTTAAAGAGCATGGAAAACATCAACAAATTGCTCAACGAGTCGGAGGATGTGAAAGCCATTCGCAGAAAAGAACTGCCGCCCTGCCGACAACAAAACGAAGAGTAAGAGGCCTCCGCGATTGCGGAGGTTTTTTCATTGTGTCAAATCCATGTCATCGCAAAGTTCCGGGGGATTTTTCTCCGTCATGAATTATAATAGAGAGAGAAAGGAGAGGACATGAAGAAATTTTTCAAACTCAGCGTTTTTTTACTTATTTTTGCCATGCTGTTGCCTACGGCGGCCCACGCCCAAGGGGTGCGGGCGGTGAAAAGCCCTCAAGCCCTTCGCATCAACGGCGAACTCACAGACCTCAGGGGCTACAATGTAGGCGGCTACAATTACTACCGCCTCCGGGATTTGGCGCAGGCCTTAAGGGGCAAGGTGGACTTCGATCTTAAGGGCGACAACAAAGAGATCGTCGTGGACTGCACGAAGACCTACACTCCCATCCCCGGCGATCAAACCGGCGGCGCCGTGGAGCGTGGCGTCTCGCAACAAATGAGGCTCACGGTCATCGGGGAGCATCCCGCGGAACTCGTGGAAAATGCCTTTAATGTTCGCGGCTACAACTACTTCCGCCTGAGAAGCATGGGCGTGATTTTAGGCTTCGACGTAAGCTATGACAAGGCGCGAAACGAAGCGGTGATCACCACAAAAGGGCCGGCTCCCGCGCCGAAACCGACGCCTGTCGAGCCCACAGGCCGCGTCATTTTAGGTAACGAGCGGCTCTTTACGGAGTACAATCAATTAATCGACAACAAGCGGGTGGGCCTCATTACCAATCAAACGGGGGTGGACGCCGCCGGCGTTCCCGTAGCGGAAAAGATCAAGGCCTATTCCAATGCGAAACTCGTGGCTCTCTACAGCCCGGAACACGGGCTCGACGGCAAGCAAACCGCCGGGGCCTATGTGCCGAGCTACTTCGATGCGAAGATGAATCTGCCCGTCTACAGCCTCTACGGCCCGACGAGAAAGCCCTCTCGGGACATGCTTAAGGGCGTAGACGTTTTGGTCTACGACATGCAGGACATCGGTTCGCGTACCTACACCTACATTTCCACTTTGCAAAACGCCATGGTCGCGGCGAAGGAAAACAACATTCCCATCGTGGTTTTGGACCGGCCCAATCCCCTGGGCGGGGAAATCGTGGAAGGATTCCTGAGAGAAACCCGCTTCAAATCCTTTGTGGGCATCGACAAAATGCCCATGGCCCACGGCATGACCGCCGGAGAATTGGGGCAGTTCTTTAATCGGGAAATCGGCGCCGACCTTACCGTCGTACCCATGAAGAACTGGACACGGAGCATGGTTTGGCAAGACACGGGCTTGCCCTTTGCCCAAACGAGCCCGAACATTCCCAATTTGGAAAGCGCCTTTTTGTACATGGCCACGGGAAGCGGCGAGGAAACCGGCATCGGCCAAGGGGAATACTTCCGCTGGGTCGGCGGCAGAAACATCAATTCCAATGAATACGCCCGAAGGCTCAACGGGGCGAATCTGCCCGGCGTCACCTTCACTCCCGCGCCGAAAGGCAAAAGGGGCGGCGTGCGCCTCAAGGTCACGGACTGGCACACATTTAATCCGGCCCGCACGGGGATCTACACCCTGGCCGTGGCCAATCAAATGCGGCCCATCAACGTGCCCGCCTGCAAAAAGCCCTACTCCATGTTCTATCTCGTCCAGGGATCGGAAGAAATCGCCCGCCTCTTCAGGGCCGGTGCGTCTCCCGAAACCATCGTGAAGGCCTACGAAAAAGACGTGAACGCCTTTAAGGCCCAGAGAGAAACTTATTTACTTTACAAATAAAAGAAGCCTCCGAAATTTATCGGAGGCTTTTTACGTGGCGTCAATCGTTTTTCACATCGCTTTGCAATTGTCGGCGCACGTCCTTCACCGGGGCCATAATCACCCGCCCCGTGCCGCGATAGGCGTTGACCAGGCCTTCGCCGCTTGCCGCGGAGCCGACCAAGCTCTTGCCGCTTCGCTCCACGGTAAATTCCAAGCTGTTGGACCAGGCCAGGGCCAAATTGCCGTCGATCTTCAGCACATCGTCCACGAGATCGATGACGATGAGCTCTTCTCTCGGCACGGGGGATTCCAGGCACACGACGCCTTCGCCCTTTAAGCTCAGATTAAACAGACCCATGCCGCCGAAAGCGGAGGACACATTGGTGCGGGCCACGATTTTTTGTTCGAGTTTTCCGTCACAGGCCATAAAGAGGCCGTCTTTTAAAATGATGGCGCCGTTCCAATCGGTGAGGTCTTCCAGAAGAATGTACACATCCGTGGGCTCGAGGCAAAGCCTGCCCGTACCGGTGTATTCCGGCTTAATGGCGCTTTCGCCGGAGAGGCCGCCCTTTACGGCCTTGCCGAAAAAGTCTTTGGCGCCCTTGATTCCCGTGGTGGCCTTCACGTCCCCGAGCATCCACTGCATGGCGCCGGGTTGGACGGTGACATCGCCCTTGGAAAGATCGCAGTACACCTGCCTCTTTCTTACGTTCATTTGCGAGGCGAAGTAGGCCTCCATGGCCTCTTCCCTGCGCACGGAAAGGTCCCGCTTGTATTCCAGCACCTGAAAGGGTCCTTTTTCTTCCACGATGCGAATGTCGTCGTTGTCGGTAAAATTGTGAATGGTAAACATAGTCGCTCCTTAGCTTTTAAAATAGCGATCCAGGGCCCGCAATATGCCAATGGCCATGGCCTCTTGGTAGCTCGGATCGTTGAGTTTTTTGTCTTCTTCGGGATTGGACATGTAGCCGCACTCGATGAGGCTCGTGGGCATTTGGGCGAAATTGGTGCCCGTTAAATCGTCTCTTGCGATGGCGCCTCGGGGCTTCGCCGAAGTGGCGGCGGCCATTTCGCTTAAAATCAGCTCCGACAGGCGCATGGAGGCGTCGCTTAAATGGCCCACGTCGGGATTGTTTTTCGACGGGTAGTAGGTCTCGATGCCCGCGACCGCCTTGGGCCCGCCGTTGGCGTGAATCCTCAAATACACCTCAGCACCCGAGGCGTTGGCGATGGCCGCCCGCTCCTGATTGGAAAGATTCACGTCGTTGGAATCGCGAATCATGACCACGCGGTAGCCCGCCGATTCCAGCTTCTGCTTTAAACAGCGGCTGAAATTCAAATTAAATTCGTATTCGCCTATGCCCGTGGCCACGCCTCGGGTGCCGTCAGCTACCTTCGCCTTCATTTGATTGGACGAGGGGGCGATGGTTTCTTTTTCGGGATTGCCGTGGGCCTGGTGGCCGGCGTCGATGGCCACGATGGGGCCCGTGCCTGCAGGAACCTGCGGCTGCGCCTCACTTGCCTTTTCGGCCGGTGTTTCTGCGGCGGCCTGCGGCATTTCTTTTTTTATTTCCTTCGGCGGAATTTTCTTCGCCGCTTCTTTTTTCCGCGCTTCCTGTCTTTCCTCGCGCCGCATCTCATCTAGACTTACCTGGTGAATTAGATCCGCTTCGGTTTTTGCGGCATAGATTTTCAGGCCCGCGGCCGTCACCAGAAGGAGAAGGAGGGCGCCGATGATCCATTTTCTCATACATCGCTCCTTTTCTCTCATTTTACCACAGATCTTTGGAAAACTTTTGAGTTCCTCACTCCTCTATTTGGTATAATGTAGCTTTGTAAGGAGGCAGTATGAAGAAGACATCCATCGCAAAATCCACGGTGCTCATCATCTTATTTTCCCTTATCGGAAAAATGATGGGTTTCGTCCGTGAGTCCATGGTGGCCGCCATATTCGGGGCGGGTTTTGAAAAAGACGCGTTCGTCGCCGCCCAATCGGCTACATCGACGGTGAGTATGTACATCGTCATGGGGATCAGCACCGTCTTTATCCCGAGCTTGCAGTCAGTCTATTCCAGATACGGCGAAGAAGGCAAGCATAAATTTACCAACAATATCTTTTCAATCGTAAGTCTGCTTACGATTTTAATCATGATTTTAGGCATTGTGGGGGCGCCCCTTTTGACCATGCTCGTGGGCCCGCGCTTCGATCCGCGGACGAAGGCCCTCACGGTGCAGCTCATTCAATTGGGCATGCCCGTCATCGTTTTTTCCGCCTACGAGGGGATATTCACCGGCTATTTGCACTTTCACAACCGCTTCGGCATCGCCGCATCGGTGCCGATTTGGCTGAACTTGGTGTATCTGGCCTACCTTATGATCTTCTCCACGAAATTCGGCATCTACGGGCTGACCATCGTCTCCGTCCTCGCCGTGGTGGCGGAATACATCTGCGTTTGGTACGGCTCCCACCGAGTGGGCTACCGCTTTCAGCCCATGCTGGATTTAAAAGACGAGCACACGAAACAGACCCTGCTCTTGGCCATCCCGGCCATTATTACGGTCAGCGTCAATAACATCAACACCTTGGTCAACCGGGCCCTGGCCTCCGGCCTCGCCTCCGGCTCCATGAGCCGCCTGGATTATGCCAACAAGCTGAACGTGTTGGTTATCGGGATCTTTATTACGGCCATAACCTCGGTCATCTATCCCGCCATGAGTAAGGCCTTCGACGAAGGAGAAATGGAAAAGGGCAAGCGGATCATGAACGGTTCCGTGCGCTCCGTGCTCCTCATCACCATTCCCGCCATGGCCGGGCTCATCGTTTTGGCTCAGCCCATTGTGGAGCTGGCCTTTATGCGGGGGGTCTTCACCCAGGCCGACGCCGACGCCACGGCGATCTGCCTCCGTTTCTACACCTTGGCCCTCGTGTCCATTTCCGTAAACAATGTGCAGAACCGGGTCTTTTACAGTTTGGAAGACACGAAGACGCCCTTCTACCTCGGCGTGGTCAATGTGCTCTTTAACGTGGGCTGCAATCTGATTTTGGTGCGCACCATGGGCATCAACGGCCTGGCCCTTTCCGTGTCCATCGCACAAACCGTGGTCACCTGGGTGTCCTTTACCATGCTGAGGAAAAAAATCGGCCACATCGGCATGCGGAGCTACGTAAAGATCACCATAAAAACCGTTATCGCCTCGGTCATTATGGGGGCCTTCGCCTACTACTTCTATTTCGGCGGCATCGCCCTTTTAGGCAATGTGGGCAACGGCATCAAACTCCTTCACTTCACTCTCACCGTTGGGCTTTCGGCCCTTCTCTACTTCTTTACTCTGGATCTCTTGGGCTTAAAGGAAGTGAAGGACATCAAAAAGATCGTGGCCATTAAGTTTTTGAAGAAAAAAATCGCGTAACAGAAAGGATCACCATGAAAGCTACAAGCGCCCGCTTAACCGACGCCGCCATGGCCTATGTGAAAAAGAAAAACCTCACCGCCGTCTCCGTGGACACGCCGGACATGGCCTGTTGTGGCGTGGCCGATGTCATGAGCGCCACCGTGTCCAAAGGCCTGCCGAAGAAAGATCCCGTCGTCTACAAAAAATGCGAAGATCGCGGCGTGGCCATTTACTACCCCTACTACACCCAAGTGGAGGGAGACTGCATCGTCATCGACGCGGAAAAAATTCTCGGCATAACACGGCTTTTCGTGGCCAACGGCATCATGGAAATATAAATTGCGGCACCTGCGGGTGCCGTTTTTTGTACCGCTCGGAAGGAAAAATACACCGCCTGTCGGAAAACAGCGGCAATTATTCGCCCCGTCATTTACTCTAAGCATAGGAGGTGCGACATGAAGGTCGAAATAATTTTGGACGAGACCTGTGAGCGGCCACAGGTGAAGATTTATACCAAGGCCGTGACGGAAGAAGTGGAAAAGATTCGCGATGCCCTCACCGCCGTGGGCATCGAAAAGATCGTGGGACAAAAAGGCGATGAAGTCTTTCTCATGGACTACGGCGATATCCTGCGGATTTACGCCCAAGACAAATCCGTCTACGCCGTGGCGGGCGGGGAGATTTATCGCCTCAGGCTGAGCCTTTCCGCCTGCGAAGAGCGCCTCAGGGCCCACCGCTTTCTCCGCGTGTCCCGATCCGATGTGATTAATTTGGATTATGTGAAGAAACTGGACCTGAGCTTTACGGGAACCATCGCCGTGGAAATGAAAAACGGCGACGTGGTCTATGTGTCTCGGCGAAACCTGCGGGGCTTTAAAGAAGCCCTGGGACTCTAGGAGGTGTCTTATGAAAATTGTAAGAAATGCGTTCGTCTCGTTTTTGGCCGGCGTGGGCATCGGCGCCCTTATCGAAGCCTTTATCTCCATCGGGATGGGCATGAACATTGTGGGCGTACCGGAATTTGTCGATACTATCGCTCCCGGTTATGCGAAAATCATTCAGTGTTTCTGCTACGGCGGCTTCGGCCTCGTGTCCTATCTTTGCGGCGAATTTTTCGGCAACAGGAAGGGCGCCTTCTACCTGATGCAGGGCCTGCACTTTCTCATCATCCTCGTCTACTTTCTGTTCGTGGGATTTTACCTGAAGTGGTTCTCGAACCCGACCTCGGCCCTTTATTCCGGCCTCGGTTTCGTTGCAAGCTACATCCTCATTTGGATCGCCATCTACTTTAAGGAAAAGCGCCTTGTGGAAAAAATGAACGAACAGCTGAAGTAAAGCCGCCGCCACATCGGCGGTTTTTTTATTGCGAAGGGTATGAATCAGAAAAGAGGTGAAACAATGAACAGTCACGACGCATACATCACGGCCCGGGATTTTTACTGCTCGGGAAAGACCCGGCCCGTCCTTTATAGAAAGAAACAACTCTACGCCCTGCTCAAAGGCATCGACGCCTTTCGCGGAGCCATCGACGCCGCCTTAAAGGCGGATTTAAACAAGTCTTCCAGAGAAGCCTTTCTCACGGAAATCTATCTCGTAAAAGCAGAGATCCGCCACATGATTCGCCACTTGAATCGCTACGGCCGCACGTTGCGTCCCCTTCCCGGCGCGGTCCAACTGCCGGGGAGGCTTTCCATTCGCAGAGAACCCTACGGGGCGGTGCTCGTCATCAGCCCCTGGAACTATCCCTTTCAGCTGAGCCTTCTGCCCGTGGTGGGAGCCATTGCCGCGGGAAACGCCGTGGTGGTGAAGCCCTCGGAATTTGCGCCCGAGACGGGAAAGGTGCTCGAGGCCCTCTCAGGCAGCGTGCTGGACGAAGGCCTCGTGTCCTTCGTCTTCGGCGAGGAAGAGGCGGCGAAAGCCCTGTTGTCGGAGCCCTTCGACAAGGTGTTTTTCACCGGCAATAGCGACGTGGGCCGCTCGGTCATGAAACAGGCGGCGGCCCACCCCTCGCCTGTCGTCTTGGAGCTCGGGGGCAAGAGCCCGGTCATCGTCGACGAGACCGCCGATATCCCCATGGCGGCGAAGCGCATCGCCTTCGGCAAGACCATGAACGCTGGGCAGACCTGCGTGGCGCCGGATACGGTCTACGTCCACGCGTCGCAAAAAGAAGCCCTGATCGACGGACTGCTGGATGCCTTTGAGGAAGCCTTTCCCACGGAAGATTACTTTATTAACGAAACCGTGCGCATGAACCACCGGGGCCGCTACGCCCGCATGAAGGAACTGGCAGAAGAAGGGGACATTCGCACGAAACACGCCCGCATTTTCTACGACGAGAGCCTCCACGTCTTTCCCTGCGTCGTGGAAAATCCACAGGGGCGCTTGCTCGAGGAAGAAATCTTCGGACCCCTTCTGCCCGTGATCGCCTACGAATCGGAAGAGGCCCTCTTTCGCGAATTGAGTGAAAAAGACAAGCCCCTTGCCCTTTATCTCTTCTCAAAAGATGAAGGTTTTATTCGCCGCGCCATCCGCGCCGTGGACAGCGGCGGCGTGTGTATCAACGACAACCTCATGCACCTGGCGTCGAACAAGGCGCCCTTCGGCGGCATCGGGCCCTCGGGCATGGGCGCTTACCACGGCAAGTGGAGCTACGAGGCCTTCTCCCGCCCCCGCACCGTGCTGAAAAAATCCACCCGCTTCGATATTTCCCTGCGCTACCATCCTTTTTAATTCTGAGTATGGAAAAAGCCCCTACCCGTTAGTTTGATGGATAGGGACTTTTTTTGAGGTTAAGGTTTTTGCGTGTGAGAAAAATTATAGATAATTTGAGCCAGCTCGCATCGCTTAAAGCTTCCCTTGGGATTGAAACGATGCAGATCGTCACCTTGAACAATACCCAATTGCGTCATGGCTCGAACGGAATCTTGCGCCCAGTCGGGAATAGATGATTGGTCGCGATAAGGCACAATCAATTTATCGGTATCATACTTCAGATTTAAGACGACGGACATGCGGTGAATGATTGTCGCCATCTCGGCGCGGGTAATATTGGCGTTCGGGGCAAACATATTGTTTCCTCGACCGTAGATAATTTGATTTTGCCGCGCCCAAGAAATAAAGCAGGCGTAATATTGATCGTCATCCACGTCGTTAAAACCGGAACGTGCAGGACCTTCAGGGATGTTCGCATATCGGGCGAGGACGGTGACAAACTCCGCACGAGTGATTGGTTTTTCCGGGTCAAAGGTTTTTTCCAGAGCGATATTTTTGAAATAGGCCTTGGTAAGACAATAATCGATGGCCGTTTTTGCCCAATGGTTTGCATAATCCTTTCCGTTCTCCTCATCTGTCAACGCAGGGAGCAGAATTTGGCCTTGGTAGAAAGGTGAAGGGTTCGGCATAGGGTTCGGTGTAGGTGTGGGCGTAGGCGTAGGTGTAGGTGTGGGCGTAGGTGTAGGTGTAGGTGTAGGTGTAGGTGTGGGCGTAGGTGTAGGTGTGGGCGTAGGTGTGGGTGTAGGTGTGGGTGTAGGCGTAAGAGTTTGATCTTTCCAGAGTGCCTTGATGCGCATATCTTTGGACACAACCACCGTCGATCCCGGTTGCATAGTCGCATCGATTATACGCCAAGCATCGAAGACTTTTCCATCAGGTGGCGTAAAGCGACAAGGAGGCAATACATAACTTTTTCCTTTTTCTATTGAAATGGCATCCATGCTTCCCTTTCCACCGTTTGCATCGAAGGAAACACTACATTTTTCCGGCATTTTGTCTTTTAGGCCGGATACCGTCGCTTTTATCATATACATGCCCGCCGTTTCAGGCTCATTCCAAGCATGATTAAACATTTGGACAGAAGTATTCCCCGCCGTTTTATTATCCATCCCCAAGGCTATGTCGCCTGTTAATTTGGTAAATGCAACGTAGAAGGGTCCGTCGACATAGACGTGATCCAGATCGAGGGTATTCCAGCCTTCCTTTTCGAAGGTCAGCTCTTTTGTAAAGAGCACGGGGCCGGGGAGTCCGTCTCTATCGTTTTTGTCGTAAATGGAAATACGGTAGCGACTGTTCGAAAGATCGGCATCTTTTAATTTCGTTAGATAATAGTGGACGGACTTTACTTGAAGAGGACGGTCGTTGTCTATACGATTGGCAAAGGCTCTATCTTTTAAATCTTGCCCGGCCAGCTCCAAGGCGACGTCGCGGTCATATCCGACGACCAATTCTGATGTATTTTCCGCGGGTTTTAAGGAGAGGGAGAGGGTTTCATCTTTTTGAAGATGCAGCTTCTTCCTGTACGTGTAATAGCCTTGAGCGTTGATGATCAGCTCATAATCGCCGGGAAGAAGTGCATCAAATTGAAGGTTTTTACCTTCTTTTTCCGCCAGGACTTCGGATTGCCCGTCTTTATAAACACTGGCGCGGATATTTACGGATTCTTGCTTTTCATTTAGTGCTTGAACCTGTAAGGAAAGAGCGGTGGCTTTATCCAGATAGATATCTTGTGTCAAGACTTTTCCGTTTTCAATGGTAACGGGAACTCTCTTGGGTGCATAACCTTCCGCGTATGCGACGGCGGTATATTTCCCCGCAGGATGGTTTAGGGTAAAGTGGCCGCTTCCCATTTCACTGGTGACTTGTACGCCTGTTTCTTCGATAGAGAGGGTGCCCACCAAGGGGATGATATCCGTATTTTTTTGCTCATTTGGCAATGTGGCGGGATGCATCTGCTGCAAGCGGAAGGGCAATGCCGTTCGAGTCTGTGTAGCTGAAACACGATCGTTACTATGAATGGAAACATCGTCTATATACCAACCGCCACATTGTTCCGGTGAGAGGGTCGGCGTGTCACTTCCGGATATAAGGACAAATTTCATTCGGAATTGCGATGTAAGGAAGTCCGATGGAATGGATACGCCTTGGGTGAACCAACAGTGCTTGATGCCCTGGGCATCTAAGGCATTTGCATCTAAGGTGAAGATTTTTGTCCACTGTTTCCCGCCGTCTTTTGAAACGTAGATTTCCCCAACATCGTTGTCATAGGTGTCGTATTCATCCGCACCTCGTTTGCCGGAGGATCCAAACCAATTTTGATAGTAAAGCGTTGCATCGTTTAGGCTGGACAAGTCCATGGCAGGAGAGAGAAGTTCATACCGCTGATTTGACTTGCGATAGGTATCCATGCCCGTCGCCCACATACCGGGGCCGGGATTTTTCCCGAAGGATTGTTTGGAAATGGGTTTTTTATAGTTGGTACTGAAGGGATCGCCGTAGGTGAGGACCCCGTAGTCCCAAGCTTCGGTCCCGTTGTTTCCGGTGGTAAAACCTTCTTGACTCTCTTCAAAATCAAAGTGTTTTACAACCCTTCCTTCCGTAAAGGTATGGGAGAGAATCTTGGAAGGAGCACTTTCGATATTGCCGATTTTAGAGACGGCATAATAGTAGTACGTACCTTTCTGAGGCAACGGCGTGTCGGTGAGCGTGATGCTGTATTTGCCGAAGCCGTGTGTTGTATCGCCTTTATTGACAGTGAGAATCGCTGTGAAGGGGCCGTCCGGGGCATTGGACCGATACAGGGTATAGGCGGTAATGTCTTCGTCTTTTACAGGCGAAAAGGTGTAGCTGATTTTTCCGTCTCGCTTATTGCGAAGGTTGATGGATTCACTTGGTGTTTGCGGTGTTTTTTCCGGAGACTTCTCGATGGAGATGTCATCGATCAGCCAACCGACGCCTTCCGTCTTATATTCGCCATTCCCACGAAGACCTAACATGACGCAGATTTTTTTGCCTTTATATGCAGATAGGTCGATGGATTCATCAACCCAGCCTTGAGAATGATTTTGGAAGGTACGCTTCCGCTGCCAATTCAAATTGTCCACGTCGCTCGTTTCGTCGACTTCAGCAATCCATACTTCGGCTTGATCGAACCAAGCATGTTCGCTATTGCCTAAGTCGTACCGGTGTCTAAACCGTAAAATCGCATTTTCTTTTTCCTGCGTTAAATCGATGGGCGGCATCACGGCGATGGTGTCGCCTTTTAAATTGTGATGGTAAGATCCCGTACCGATCATTTTATGATTTGGTTGTGCCGGATCTAGTGCACCCCATTTCCATAAATTTGATTCGCCGCCAAATTCAAATCCCGAGCAATCTTTTTCAAAGTCTTGAACATAGCCAATGGAGATGCCGGATTTTATGGAGAAAGTCACGGCTTCTGTTTTTGTCTTTTGACCATTCACATCGGTGGCCTCGATAAAATAAGTACCGCCGGAGCCTTTGAAGAGAGAGGGAGGCAGATGCAACGAGTAATACCCGTCTATGCGATTGCCTTTTTTCAGTTCCAGGGGGTAAGATTTGAAACCCTCACCAACATCTAAATGCAATTTGACCGATTCAATGCCGGCATTGTCTCGCGCGTTTGCATCAAACGTGGTCTGATAGGTAGTAAAAATTGTGTTCATGGGATGGTGTTCGACGACAGGCTTCTCCCCGTCTTCCCCTCGTGCGAGCAGTCGTCCGGTAAATTGACCCATTGTGTGGGTATCGATATCCGCACCCTTTTTTTGCGATTTGGCCAATTCCACAGCATTGAAGGCATTGACTTTACCGTAGCCATAGCCGTGGTTGGGAGTTTTTGTGTAGACATCGTCTTTTAACGGCGTGGCTGTTTCATTTAGAATCTTTTCAATTTGGTCCACACTTAAATCGCGATTAGCTTGGAGCATGAGAGCCACGACACCGGAAACGTGAGGACTTGCCATACTCGTTCCTGTTTCGATGGCATAACGATTATTCGGAAGTGTAGATAAAATATTCACACCGGGGGCGACAAGATCAGGTTTCCACTTATTGGTGTAATCGGACTTTCCGCGCAAAGAAAATTTTGCTACTTTTTCATCCTTTCGAATGGCACCCACAGCGTAGGCTTCCGGATAGGCGGCAGGCGTTCCAATAGAATGATCGCCACCGTTGTTGAATTCGCTGACATTGCCTGCAGAAAAGACAGGGAAAATACCGGCGTCGCGCCATTTTTTAACGATATCGCGGTAAAATCCGTCGCGGGAATTGCCGCCCCATGAATTATTAACCACATCTGGAGCGAGATCGGGGCGTTTATTGCCATTTTTATCTCTCGGTGCGAGGATCCACTCGCCTGCGGCTAAAAGTTTGGCGTTATCCGTCTCGCCATTGGCATCAAAAACCTTGACCGCAATCCATTTTGTCTTCGGGGCGACACCTAAGAGCGCACCGTCATCGCGCGTTCCTAAAATCGTTCCGCAAACGTGCGTTCCGTGGCCCCGATCATCAAAGGGACTTTCATCTGCACCGGTTTTATTAGTTACCGTATTGTACCAGGAATAGGGTGCCAAGGCGGCAATTTGACCTCGATAATTTTTGGCGATGGCGGGGTGAGTTCCGTCCACACCGGAGTCGATAATGGCAACAGTCACCACCTGGTCACTGTCTTTGACCGCTTTTTGGGCGCGATCGGCACCGATGGCTTTTAGGTTCCATGGGACGTGGGGCTTGTCTTCTTGTAAGGTAGCGGAACGGCGCATGCGACCATTCTCCGGTTCGTTTTCAACCGGGGGCTCTAGGTGAATGGGTTGGTTTTCCACGACCTCAGCCACATCATCTCGTGCAGCTAAATCCACTAGGACAGATTTTTTGGCGACCACATGGATGCAGTTTACGATATAAAAGGACTTGAATGACTTGACGAGTCCTTGCTGTTTTTGTGTATGTAAACGATCCAAGATATCTTTTTGAGATGTTTCGGCGAGAGCGACGGAGGCCTCAACGATTTCTTTTCGCACGGCTTGCTCTCGCTTCTCCTTCGATTGTGCACCGGAGCTAAGGGCGACTTTCCGTTTGATCTGCGGCGCATCGATTTCATCTTTTAATCGCACGAGCGCATCAATATAGGCGTCGTCTGTTGCTTGTTCGATAGACATACTGATTTTTTTTCGAACAGGTTCGGTAGAAGCGGCAGCAATTATGGGACTGCCACTAGAGAGAACCATTATAAAAGTTAAAAGATAGGCTAAAATACGTTGACTTCGTTTCATCAAAACCTCCTAAAATAAAATGATGAGAAGAGAATATCATAAACGATATTCAATATCAACAAGAAAGACATGTTCGATTGTTTTGTTCGTAAAAAGGAAGATAAGCCTCTCAATAAAGGAAATGAAAGAAATATTCTTTCAACAGATGATTTAAGTCTTCAGCTTTATTTCGTGTGAGGTCATAAAAGAAAGTCAGTCCATAGAAAAAGCCCCGAAGCTACCTTCGGGGCTTTCATTATAGACGATCAGTCATTTGCGTAATTGTCGAAGTAGCCTTGAACCATGACTACCGGCGTGCCTTTGTCGCCGCTGCCGCTGGTTAAGTCGGCGAGGGAACCTAAAAGGTCGGTGAGACGACGGGGCGTGGTGCCCAAGGTTTCGTCCTTGCCTAAGAGATCCGTGTCTTTTTCGTGGATCCGATCCACAATGGCCGCTTCCATTTCTTCCGTGCTCAGGTCTTTTAATTCCGTATCGGCAAGATACTTCATCTTGAGCTCGTTGGGCGTGCCTTCCAAGCCGTCGGTGTAGGCAGGGGAAACGACCGGGTCGGCCAGTTCCCAAATCTTTCCGACGGGATCTTTAAAGGCGCCGTCGCCGTAGATCATGACTTCGAAGTGGGCGTCGAAGTGTTCGTTCAGGCGCTTTTGCAGGGCGTCGACGAAAATTTGTCCGTCTCTCGGGAAGAGCTTAATCATTTCCGGGCCGGCCATGTTGCTGCCCAAAAGGCCGTATTGGGTGTTGTAGCCGTGATCGCTGCTTTCTTGGGCCAAAATATCGTCCAGACCCAGAATGAGATTGCCGCCGTTGTCTTTCAACTCCCGCTTAATGAGCTCGCGGGTGTGGATGCTTGCTACCAACACGTCCTTGGTGTAGGAGAGAATGGTGCGGGGATCGTTGGAGAAGTAGATTTCGCTGTTCGGTGCGATTTCTTTGTAGAGCTTCACATAGTCGATGCCGGTGAACTCGTGTTTCACTTCTTCGCCGAAGTGTTCCCGATACTCCGCTTCCGTAATGACATCGCGGTAGGGATTGATGCCCGTGCCGTAAAGTCTGTTTTCGTCCATTAAGTGGTTGCCCACTTCGTCGGAGGGAAAACTCAATAAAATATGGAGCTTGCGGCCGCTCTTTGCCAGACCTTTTAAGATCGTGGAAAAGCGGTTCCGTGATAAGATCGGAAAAACGACGCCGAAGGGGCCGTCAAACTTTTCGGCCACGTCTTTGGCAATGTCGTCGACCGTGGCGTAATTGCCTTGGCTTCTTGCGACTAAGGATTCCGTCACACAGATAATGTCTCTGTCTTTCGGTTCGATGCCTTCCGATTCGATGGCTTTTTTCACCGAATCAAAAACCACATCCACTAAGTCGTCGCCCTTTTTTACGATAGGCAGTCGAATGCCTCGGGTCGTCGTTCCAATATAACGCTTCATGATACGTATCGCCTCTTTCATATTCAAAAGTAAAAATGACTACCCTATTCTACCATACTTCCTTAAAAGGTGGTATGATGAACATCTAAGAGATGGAAAAGGAGGGCGGCCGGTGGAAGGTTCGTTTCGGCAAAGGGGCAATTTTTTTCGCAACCATTGGGTGATGCTTGCCATTGTGTGGTTGCTTTTTTTTGAGCGGTTGTGGATGTTGTCCCATTTAGGGCCAAGCTATGGCCTGAAGAGCGACGATTTAAGCTACATGAAGGCGGGGATCACCATGTACCGCACCGCCACCTTAACCATGCACGGCGTGGTGAGCGCTCAAATTATGCCCGGACTTCCCCTGATTATCGCTCTTTTCGCGAAAATTTTCGGCACGGGCCACGGGCTTTGGCTCGCCCTGAAAGTGGCCTGGTGCTTTATGGGCACCATGGCCGCCTGGTTTACGTACCTGGCCATTCGGGAAAAGGCCCCCACTTACGCCGCCGTCCTTCCCACGCTCATGTACTTTACTCCGGACTTCGCCTGGCAGGACAATTTGATTCTGGCGGAGACGCCCTATCTTTTTCTCGTGACCCTCTACCTTTACGGCGTGATTCGCATGGGAAACAGAAAAGATTGGGCGGGCTTCATCATTATGGCTACAAGCGCCTACTTGGCTTTTCTTCTCAAGGCCCAGGCCCTTTGCCTCTTTCTCCTGCCCCTGCCTTACTTATGGATCAAGAAATACCCCTCCACCCGCCTCTACGGCCAGGCCTTTCTGATCTTCGTGGCCCTATTGGCCTTTATGCTTCCCTGGAGCGTGCGCAATTACAAACACTTCTGCGCCTTCATTCCCACCACCTACGGCATCGGCAATCCCTTGCTTCTCGGCACCTTTCAGGGAGAAGGCTACCCGCCGGAAGATGTTTTCGATCGCAGGAAGTTTGTGGACGAGGTGTATGAAGAACACGTCTTTTTGAAAAACAGTGACGGCAAGTTTGCGGCGAAGCACAAGCGCTACTTCGAGCTTCTCGCCGACGAAAAATTGGCCCGGGCCCGCATGGTCTACTGGTGGAAAGACGACCGGGAGTCCATGTTGAAAAGCTATCTGTGGCTCAAGCCCAAGAGCATGTTCTTCAAAACCTTTTACTGGGACGAGGTGATTCCCAAAACGAGATACCCCATCATCCATCTGCGGCAATTGGACTTTACCTTGGCCATGGCGGCGGCGGTGGCGGTGCTTCTCGCGAAAAGGACCGTGGCGGAAACCTATTTCGTGCTCTTCGCCTACTTCGCCCAGGTCTACATGTACGCCTACGCCTACGTCTTCGACCGCTACGCCCAGACCCTATTGCCTTTCCGCTACGTGGCCATCGGCTTTTTGATTCCCGCGGCGGTGGACATCTTCCGGCGCGCGCGCCGCTACATTCGCGGCAAGCAGGCCTACCGGGAAGGGTTGAAGAAACAGAAAATGGAAAATTAAATTCGAGCAAAACGAAAGCACTCGGGTGAGTAGAGTCCGAGTGCTTTTTCTGTGGGATTAATACGCTTTTGCGTAGTAGACCATGTGCTTGGCGGGCTTGCCGCAGTGGACACAGGTGTCTGCCAGGTGTTCTTCTTCGAAGGGAATGCAGCGAATGGTGGCGGTAGTTTCTTCTTTAATTTCCGCTTCGCAATCTTCGTCGCCGCACCACATGCCCTTTAGGAAGGGATTGCCTGCGGCCATTTTTTCCTTGAAGTCGTCGTAGTCGGTGACGGTAAAGGTATTTTCTTCCATGCGCTTTTTCGCCGCTTCAAACATATCTTTTTGAATGGTTTCAAGCATGTCGTCGATCTTCTCCGCCAGGTCTTCCATGGGAACGAAAATCTTTTCGTTGGTGTCTCGACGCACGAAGACCACTTGGTTCTTTTCGATGTCCTTGGGGCCGATTTCCACGCGCAAGGGCACGCCCTTCAGTTCCCATTGATTGAATTTCCAGCCCGGGCTGTATTGTTCCCGGTCGTCCAGTTCCACGGTGAAGCGGTTCTTCAGGCTGTCGTAGAGATCTTGGGCTTTTTCCTTGACGCCTTCTTTGTGCATGGCGATGGGCACGATGACCACTTGCGTCGGCGCCACGTGAGGCGGCATAACCATGCCTCGGTCGTCGCCGTGAACCATGATGAGGCCGCCGATTAAGCGGGTGGAAATGCCCCAGCTCGTTGTCCAGGCCGTGGCGAGCTTGCCTTCCCTGTCTTGGAACTGAATGTCGAACATCTTCGCGAAATTTTGGCCCAAGTTGTGGCTCGTGCCCGATTGCAGTGCCTTGCCGTCGTGCATCATGGCTTCCAGGGTGTAGGTGGCGTCGGCGCCGGCGAAGCGTTCCGATTCGCTCTTCTTGCCTAAGATAACGGGAATGGCCATTTCATCTTCGATGACTTGGCGATAAATTTCGTGAATGCGCAGGGTTTCTTCCTGAGCGTCTTCGTAGGTTTCGTGAACCGTGTGGCCTTCTTGCCATAAAAATTCCACCGTGCGAAGGAAGGGGCGCGTGGTCTTTTCCCAGCGGAAGACGGAGCACCATTGGTTAATTAACACCGGCAGGTCCCGATAGGTTTGCACCCATTTGGAGTACATGGAGTTAATAATCGTCTCCGATGTGGGGCGCACGATCAGGCGTTCCGCCAATTTTTCGTCGCCGCCGTGGGTAACCCACAGAACTTCCGGGGCGAAGCCGTCGAAGTGTTCCACTTCCTTTTGCAGCAAATGTTCCGGAATCAGCATGGGGAAGTAGGCGTTTTTGTGGCCCGTGGCCTTGAAGCGCTTATCCGCTTCTTCCTTAATCCGCTCCCACACGGCGAAGCCGTAGGGGCGAATAATCATGCAGCCTCTCACGGGGGCGTAGTCCGCCATTTCCGCCTTTAATACCACGTCGGTGTACCACTGAGCGAAATCTTCGTCGCGGGCTGTAATCTCTCTTACAAATTTTTCCTTGTCTTTAGCCAATGTGTGCCTCCTCAATCCAATAAAAAAACCACGGTTTCTCAGGGACGAAAAACCGTGGTACCACCCAAATTCAATACCCTCATCGGGTATCCTCAATGTCGTAACGGGACAAGCGGTCCGTTTTGCGGACAACTCCGGAGCGGGATTCTGCGGGCAGCCATCGTCGAATCTTTCAATCGGTGAATTCGACTCCCTGAGATTTAGCCCCACGTACTTTTCTCCATCGAAGTTTTTGAATACATCCATTATACAGGGACGAGGCCCTTTGTCAAGTGATGGAGAGGTAAAATTTATATTTTTTCCCGGCCTCCGCCATCGGTTCTTGACATTGAAAATTCCTTTTACTATTATAAAAGAAAACACCCCTTGCACCGCGAGGGTCATAGGTTTTTTTATATTGGTTATCTTTCGAGAGAACCAATTTTTTCTATTTTAGGAGGGAATATGGATCTAGACAAAAAGTTCGGGGAAATGGCGTTTAACAAGCGCATGATGCGGGAAAGATTGCCCCACGCCATTTACTACCGATGGAAAAACGCCATAAGGAACGAGGCGCCTTTGGATCGGGAGACCGCCGATGCCATCGCCCACGCTATGAAGGAGTGGGCGATGGAAAAGGGCGCTACCCATTACTGCCACTGGTTTCAGCCCCTAAACGGCCTCACGGCGAAAAAACACGACGCCTTTTTGGACCGCACGGACAAATACGACGTGATTCAGCGCTTCTCCGGCAAGGAATTGATTCGCGGCGAAAGCGACGGATCGTCCTTTCCCACCGGCGGCATGCGCAGCACCTTCGAAGCCCGAGGCTACACCTATTGGGACGCCACGGCCAATTCCTTTATTATCGACCGGATTTTATACATCCCCACGATCTTCGTGTCCTTTAACGGAGACAAGCTGGACAAGAAAGGCCCCTTGCTCGCGTCCATGGGCCTGATCAGCGAGCACGGCTCCCGGGTGGTGAATCTCTTCGAAAAAGAGGAATACACCTACCGCATGAAGCCGAAAGTGGGCCTGGAGCAGGAATTTTTCCTTATCGACAAGCGCCACTACGACAAGCGGAGCGATTTAAAAAGCATCGGCCGCACCTTGATCGGCGCCGGCGCCCCCAAGGGCCAGGAAATGGGCGACCACTACCTGGGCGGCATTCCCAAGCGGGTCATGGCCTTTTACGAATCCGTTAACGAAAAACTCTGGGAACTGGGCATCTTCGCCAAGACCGAGCACAACGAAGTGGCCCCCTGCCAATTTGAAATCGTGGCCCTCTTTGAAAATGCCAACATCGCCGTGGACTACAATCAGCTCATTATGAGCATCTTAAAGGAAACCGCCACCGACTACGACCTGGTCTGTCTGCTCCACGAAAAGCCCTTTGCCGGCGTCAACGGCAGCGGCAAGCACAACAATTATTCCCTCACCACCAATTACGGCAAAAATGTCTTTGATCCCGGGGACAATCCCAAAGAAAACCTCACCTTCCTCTTATTCCTCGCGGCCATGATCGAAGCCGCCGACGACTACGCGCCCCTGTTCCGCATCGCATCGGGCGGGCCGTCCAACGATCGGCGCTTAGGCGGATTGGAAGCGCCCCCTTCGATTATTTCCATCTTCCTGGGAAACGATCTGGAAGAGATTTTAAAAGACATCGCTCACGAAGAGTACCACGCGAAAATCGAAGCGCCGCCGGAGATCAAGATCAACTCCCTGGGCTACACGCCGAGGGATTCCAGCGACCGCAACCGCACCAGTCCCCTGGCCTTTACGGGCAACAAATTCGAATTCCGCATGGTGGGCTCCTCCATGACCGGGGCCGATGCAAATATTGTCATTAACACGACTTTGGGCCACAGCCTGAGAAAAATCGCCGAGCGTCTGGAGCCCTTTGCAGAAGATGAGGAGGCCTTGAGAAAAGAAGCCTACACGGTCATCGCGGAAATCGTAAGCGATCACGAGCGGATTCTCTACAACAAAGACAATTACGCCCAAGCCTGGGTGGAAGAAGCCGAGCGGCGGGGCCTGCCCCATTACCAAACCTTCTTCGAAGCCATTCAGGCCTTAAAGGACAAGGACTTAATCAAAATCTTCGGCGACTACGACGTGCTCAGCGAAAGCGAAGTTGAGGCCATCTACGAAGTGGGCCTGGAATCCGTGTCCGTTCACGACTTTTTGGAAGCGAGAACCCTCATGACCATGCTTTCGAAAGACGTGGAGCCGGCGGTGGTGGCGGAGCTGAACGACATTTTAAACGTCACCGGCCGTTTGAACAACCCGGCACTGGAAGAGCGCCTGGAAACATTAAACGTGCTCTTTGAAGAGCTGCTTTTGCGCCACAAGAAATTAAAGGCCACCTACGCCAAGGCCAAGACCTTGGAAGGCTACGAACGGGCGGAATTTTTCGAAAAAGAAGTCATTACCCAATTCCCCCACATCCGCAAAATCTGCGACGAACTGGAAAGTCGCATATCAAGAAAACACTGGATGATTCCCACCTACGAAGATATTTTCACAGGACTCAATTAGGAGGCATTATGACGAAGTATATATTTGTAACCGGCGGCGTGGTATCCGGCATCGGCAAAGGCATCAGCGCGGCGAGCATCGGCCGCTTACTAAAAAATCGCGGCTTCAGCGTGTTTATGCAAAAATTCGATCCCTACCTCAATGTGGATCCCGGCACCATGAGCCCCTACCAACACGGGGAAGTGTTCGTCACCGCCGACGGGGCGGAAACGGACCTGGACTTGGGCCACTACGAACGCTTTATCGACGAAGAGCTCACCAAAGCCGCCTCCGTCACCACGGGAAAAATCTACTCCCGCGTCATTAAAAAAGAACGCCGCGGCGACTACGACGGCGCTACCGTGCAAGTCATTCCCCACGTCACCGACGAAATCAAACACGCCATCTACCGCGCCGGCAAAGAATCCGGTGCCGATGTGGTCATCACCGAAATCGGCGGCACCGTCGGCGACATCGAAGGCCTTCCCTTTATCGAAGCCATTCGCCAAATCCACTCGGAATGCGCCGTGGAAGATGTGCTCTTCGTGCACACCGTGCTCATCCCCGTGATCCCGGGAAGCGACGAGCTGAAGACCAAGCCCACCCAACACAGCTTTAAACAACTCATGAGCCAAGGAATCAAGGCGGACATCATCATTACGCGAAGCGACGGCGCCATCGACGCCTCCATTCGCAACAAAATTTCCCTTTTCTGCGACGTGCCCAAAGAAAATGTCATCGAATCCCGCCACGTGGACTTGATCTACGAACTACCCAATGTGTTCCGGGAACAAAACCTCGACGAAATCATTATGAACCACCTGAAGCTGGAGCCCAAAGCCCTCATCGCCGACCATTGGCGCAACATGGTGGAAGCCTTTAAACAGGCCGAAGGCACCATTCGCATCGCCCTCGTAGGCAAATACGTCCAGCTCCACGACGCCTACCTTTCCGTCACCCAAGCCCTCTTGGATGCGGGCTACGACATGGGCCGCCTGGTCACCATCGACTACGTGGACGCGGAAGATTTGGTAGACGATGCGGCGCTGGATGCTGCATTAAAAGACGTTCACGGCATCATCGTTCCCGGCGGCTTCGGCGAGCGGGGCATCGAAGGCATGATCCGCGCTTCGAAATACGCCCGCGAACATGAAATTCCCTACTTCGGCATCTGCCTGGGAATGCAAATCGCCGTCATCGACATTGCGAGAAACATCGCCGGCTTAAAAGACGCCAACTCCACGGAATTCGACGTGAATACCCCCTACCCGGTCATCGACCTCATGGAAGCACAAGTGGGCGTGGAAAACATGGGCGGCACCCAACGCTTGGGCAACTACCCCTGCCACCTCGTCGAAGGCAGCCGCGCCGCCAAGCTCTACAAAGAGCCGGACATCTTGGAACGCCACCGCCACCGCTACGAATTCAACAACGAATTCAGAGGCATGCTGCGAAAAGCCGGGCTTGCCATCGCCGGAATCAACGAAGATTTGGATCTGGTGGAAGTCATCGAGTTGGATCAAGACAGCTACTTCGTCGCCTGCCAATTCCATCCGGAATTTAAATCCCGGCCCAACCACATCCACCCCTTGTTCCACGGATTCGTGGAAGCCGCAGGAAAGCGAGCCATGGCGTGAGCGAACTTTGGGATCTCTACGATAAAGCCAATCGGCCCACAGGCGACGTGCTCCGCCGAGGCGAGCCCATCCCCGAAGGGCGCTACCACCGCGTCGTGGAAGCCTGGATCCGCACCCCGGACGGGCGCTACATCCTGCAAAAGCGCTCCATGAAAAAGAAAAACTTCCCGGGCTACTGGTCCTGTACCGCCTGCGGCAGCGTCGTCAAAGACGAAGGGCCCGAGGAAGCCATGATCCGCGAAATGCAGGAAGAAATGGGCATCCTCCTTCGGGAAGAAGAACTCGTATTGGATCGAATCATCACCGAATTTCCCGCCCACTACTACATCTACCGCGTCGAAAAAGAACTCGCGGAAGAAGACATCACCTTGGATCCGGAAGAGGTCGACGACTTTATCTTCCTGGACAAAGACGCCATCATGAACTGGGTGGAAACAAAACACATGACGAAACTGTCCTACTACCGCGATTTTTTCGAAGCCTGGACATAAAAAAACAGGGATCTCATGACCCCTGTTTTTTCAAATCCGCCGGCGGCAGAAACACCCACGTGGACAGACACGGCTCCTTGTGCTCGTTAAACATCGCGTATCTGGCGGCGCGGTCGAAGGCGATGCTGTCCCCCGCTTCCACGGGATAGGCCACATCGTCCACCATCACCGTGAGCCGACCCGCCTTAATAAAGCCGAAGGCCTCGCCTTCGTCGCCCGTCGTGGGCAATACGTCCTTTTTGTCCGCCGTTTCAAAACGCATCTCCATCACCGCGTACTCCCGGCGGCCTTCAGGCGACAGAAGGCGCACCCGGCGGTCCGTGGCGCCGTCATCCAACATCTTATGCTCGCCGCTGTGGATAATCGTGGGCTTCTTCTTCGACGGCACGTCCTCGAAAAATTCCCCCATGGTCGTATGTAAAGCATCCACAATGCGCAACATGGCGTTTACCGAGGGCGAGACCAAATCCCGCTCGATTTGACTGATCAGCCCCGTGGACAGATTCGAGGCCTCGGCCAGATCCTTAATACTCATGCCAAGCGCCTTGCGCATGGTACGAATTTTTTGTCCCGAAAACTTTCCGGACATACAACACCCCCCTGTATTCAATGTAAAAACATATACTGAACATAGTATACCATACATTCATCGAAAAATTGAAAAAACAATGAAACCCATCGGGAAAAAGACCCGAACCGAATATGCTATAATAAAAGCCGAAAAGGAGGTTTTCCATGGAAAGAGAAAAAATACTGGTCATCGACTTCGGTGGTCAATACAATCAACTGATCACGCGGCGCGTGCGGGAAAAAAACGTCTACGCGGAAGTGGTCCCCTACAAAAAAGCCCTGGATGCCATTAAGAAAGAAAAGCCCATCGGCCTCATCTTTACCGGCGGCCCCAACAGCGTCTACGACGCCAAGAGCCCGGACATCGATCCGGAAATCCTGGACATGGGCCTGCCCATTTTAGGCATCTGCTACGGCATGCAACTCATCGCCAAAAACATGGGCGGCACCGTCACCAAATCCGACAAGCGGGAATTCGGCAAAACCAAAACCATGGTGGATCCCGCATCGAAACTCTTCGACGGCCTGGATGTGGAACAAACCACTTGGATGAGCCACGTGGACTACGTCAAAGAACTTCCCGAAGGCTTCCGCACCGTGGCCTCCACTGACAGCTGCCCCGTGGCCGCCATGGAAAACAGAGAGAAAAACATCTACGCCATCCAGTTCCACGGCGAAGTCAACCACACCGAAAACGGTCACGAAATCATCGACAACTTCCTGAAAAAAGTATGTCATGCCAAAGGGGACTGGAACATGCACGACTTCGCCAACGAGGCCAAGCGCGCCATCCAAGAAAAAGTCGGCGACAAAAAAGTCCTCCTCGCCCTCTCCGGCGGCGTGGATTCCTCCGTGTGCGCCAAACTCCTCGTCGATGCCATCGGCGAAAACCTCATCTGCATCTTCGTCGACCACGGCCTCATGCGCAAAAACGAAGGCGACGAAGTGGAAGAAGCCTTTAAAGACACCGACATGCACTTCATTCGCGTCGACGCAAAAGACCGCTTCTTAAAGCGCTTAAAAGGCGTCACCGATCCCGAACAAAAAAGGAAAATCATCGGCGAAGAATTCATCCGCGTCTTCGAAGACGAAGGCAGAAAAATCGGCGCCGTCGATTTCTTGGCCCAAGGCACCATCTACCCCGACGTCATCGAAAGCGGGGCGGGAGACGCCGCCGTCATCAAAAGCCACCACAACGTCGGAGGCCTTCCTTCCGTCGTCGACTTCAAAGACCTTATCGAGCCTTTAAGAGACCTCTTTAAAGACGAGGTCAGACAACTGGGCGAAGCCATCGGCCTCGATCCCAAACTCGTCTGGCGCCAACCCTTCCCGGGACCCGGCCTCGCCATTCGCGTCATGGGCGAAATCACCGAAGAAAAACTCGACATCCTGCGCGATGCCGACTACATCTTCCGCGACGAAATCGCCAAAGCCGGCATGGATCACGACATCAACCAATACTTCGCCGTCCTTACCAACAACCGAAGCGTCGGCGTCATGGGCGACTTCAGAACCTACGACTACACCCTGGCATTGCGCGCCGTCACCACCTCCGACTTTATGACCGCCGATTGGGCCCGCATCCCCTACGAGGTGCTGGACAAAGTGAGCGTCAGAATCGTCAACGAAGTGGAACACATCAACCGCATTGTGTACGATATTACTTCGAAACCCCCGGCAACGATTGAATGGGAATAGTAGCAAAATTTTCTAAAATGGCTTAATTACAAGCTATAAAGAGAATGAACAATGGCTACTGGTACTTAAATGGTACTGGAAGTAAAAAAGAATAAATTGAATAATAGTTCCAAGTGGTTTACATTTGGACAAAAAATTAGACCGTAGTTTTTAGACTGCGGTCTTTTTGCGTACATATTTTTATTTTAAAAATCTTGATTTTTTAGGGTAAGATAACTTCCAATCTTCAAATTCTTCGTCTGTTATCTCATCGTTATAATGCTTTTTTCTCATTTCATTCCATTCTATTAGAAAATAAAGGAATTAATTCAATTACTCAACTCGATGATCTAATCAAAAAATCTGCTGATGATAGACAAGACTTATTAGATAAAATAAAGAAAATTGAAACTGAGATGAAGAGTTTATCCCAAGATATGGAAAATATAAATACTATTAATAAGTATCGTGAAATATATAAATACCACAACAAGAATCCTAAAGATAGGCAATTTGAAGAAGAATATTATAGTGAACTTTCCGTCTACAAAATAGCCGCTAAAAAATCTTAGAAAACTATAAAAAACTACCAAACACAAAAGAAGTACTAACCAAACTCGATAAATTGCAAGAAAAAAAGAACACCCTCATGCAAGAGTATTCTTTGAATAAACAACAATTTTCTGACCTTGTTCAGTATAGGAAAAACTATGAAAATTATTATGGAAAGGAAGTGGAGAGATAAAAAGCTATAAGCGGATATGCCTATAGCTTTTTTAAGATTATTTACAAATTTTTACTCTAAACTTATTATTTTACTTAAAGAGATCCTACTAGATGACCTACAAACATTGCTATAGGAAGTAATAAGATCAAAAGGATATTTAATGCCATAAACAACTTATCCTTTTCTTTTACACCAATTATTAAACCTATTAGTCCAATAATCGGGCAGACAAACATTGATGTGAGCCCAGTTGGTCTTAGACTTGTGCAGCGTTCAAATATATCTACTGGAAGTAGGCAAGAAATCACAAATATTACAAGTCCTAGTAAAAAAATCTTCTTACTTAATTTTTCTTTCATAAATACTCCTCTCTTGTGTTCAACTTATTAATCTTTCAACATAATCGATTTAATCATGCTTTTAGCAAAAATGTAGTTTCAGTTCCAAGAAACTGATTTTCATTGTATTTAAATCATATTATTTTTCAAATATCATTTTGAATTTTTAGCTCATTATCTACTCTTCCGTTAATTATATAGCGTCTATATTTCGATTTCAGCTAACCTTTGATATATTCATGATAAGGATACTACCAGTATTCATATATTTTTAACCATTCTTCATATTGCCAAAAATCCTCCTATTAGATCAACTCTAAATTTTTATGAAAAATTGACAGCTTGTTAAAGTTGTGTAAACTTAAGTAAAAGTCTATTACTTAGGAATGGATAAACAAAATTACAATCTTTTATCTAATGGTATTATTTAATTATAGAGAGTAAATCTCCTTAACCTTATCAACTAATGATTTTACCTTTCCATCAGAAATAATTCCTTTAAAGTTTTCATTATTCGCTATTGCATCTATATAAAAGCGAACAATCATATCGTCACTTCTATTTGGATTCGTAGATAATAATAAATTTTCATCAAGCCATTCACCTATTTGATTAAAATACTCATCGTCTCTTATCTTAAAGGCTTTTTCCTTGTTTTCTACTATCAGGCTGAGTAATTTTTCTACATATTGACTAGCGAGTTTTGGGTTATTATCTTCAATATAATGGGTCGCCAAGGATAAATAGAAATTTAAAACGATAGAAATATTTATTTCAATAAGATTAAAAGTTTCTATTAAATTCTCTACTCTCTCCAATGTTTCTGCCCAATCGTCATTATGCAAACTACTCTTCATCATAAGAAGGGTGATTAAATCAATTACGTTCTTATAAATCATTATTTGTAGTTTTTGATCTACTTCATTTTCCTTCTTTGTTTTTAAATAAGCTGAAGCCACCAAACAATCTTTAGATATAGATAGCATGTCAGAAGATGGCAAAATATTTAGTGCTTCTTCTGATTTCCCTAAACTAATCAGGCAAGCTGCCCTTAAACTCAGTGATTTATCTTTAAGTATAGAATCTTTCGAATCCTCACACACTCTCTTTAATATATTATTTGCGTATTCGAGATATTCCTCTTTCTTTACATCATCAGTTTCTAAATCACAATGGTTCAAAATAAACAAAGCCATATAGTATAGTAGTTCAAAGCAAGAATAGTATTGTTTTATTTTGATTTTTATATCTTTTACGATACTATCCATATCTGTATCAGTGACACGATTCTCTAAGTCTATATAAAATTTTTGTATTTGAGTTGAAGATAAATCTGGGTCATATCCTATTAATTCATCCACACTTATATTAAAGAAAGTGGCAAGTTTTGGTAGAAGTAAAATATCTGGATGGCTTTGACCTGTCTCCCATTTTGATACGGAAGCCTTTGTTACCATCATGAATTCTGCTAATTCTTCCTGAGTTAGGCCTCTTTCTTTTCGCTTCTGAAGAATATTTTCTCCAATTTTTAGCATTCTATTTTACCTCCTAACTGATTTGTTTTTTGTTTATTATAGCAATCGAAATTACGATACACAGTATAAGCAAAATACTGCCCGTAATAATCGGTACATAGTAGTCATCATATCCTATTCCTTTTATAAGGTTCACAGGCTTTCCTATCAATGCGATGGGCATGTATTTAACAATTTCATCTCGAATAGATAATATAAGTTGAATTACAATCCCAGCTGTCGTTAATATTAATGTACCTATAACATTTCCTGAAATCACTCCAGCTAATATCTCTAACGATATTAAGAATAATCCAAATATAAAAGGAAGCAAGGCTGCCATAAGTATATTTCTAATAGGAAATGAAATCCCGAAAAAGTACTTTGTGTAGAAATAAGTTAGTATAAATGAGCAAAAGTAAGCAATAAACCACAAAATAAAATTATAAAAAATTTTCGATATCACGACTTGATACCTTGGCAGACCCTTAGATAACAAGTTAATCAAGGTTCCCTTTTGGAATTCATTTGCCATTTGAGTACTTAATATAATGGCTAATCCAAACATACCTATCTGACTAATATTTTTAAAGAATTGTGTCCAAGAATCAATTTCTGATGGTGGTGCTACGTTAATATCTATATTTCCTGTCGCTATGGATTGAAGTATCATGGGAGTTAATTTAGCTGTCAAAGGACTTATTAACCCAATAAACAAGAACAGGATAAAGGTAGAAGTCATTTTTTTAGTCCTTGTACCTTCAATAGCTTCTTTCTTTAAAAGAGATAAAAATATCCTCATGCTTTCGTCACCTCCAGAAAAATATTTTCTAATGTAGGTTCTTCTATTTTTAACTCTACAGGAAATATGTTTAACTTATATAGCTCATATAAAATATCGAGGTCTTTTAGTTGATTGTCTTCGTCTGTTAAGTATAGAGTATCTCCTTTTTCATTTGTTAACAGATTTGAAAATTTATCTAGTGACTTAAATGCCTTTAGTTCTTCTTTCGACTTAAATCTGATTTTAATTGTGTTTTTCCTCTTTATATTTTTAAGTTCATCTATTGAACCTTCCAGTACATTTTTCCCTTTATCAAGCACCACAACATGATCACAGATTGCTTCAACATCTGATAAAATATGTGTGGAAAAAATAACAGTTGTAGAGTCTCTTATCTTTAATATAATGTCCAATATCTCTTTTCTTCCAAGTGGATCTAGGGCAGAAGTGGGTTCATCACATATTAATAATTCGGGACTATTTAACAAGGCTTGGGCAATACCCAAGCGTTGTTTCATGCCTCTAGAATAGCCGCTAATCCTTTTATTGACATCTCTTAATCCCACCAATTCTAAAAGTTCCACACTCTTGTTTTTAATTTCATTTTTGCTAAGACCAGTTATAGCCCCACATAGATTCAGATATTCCTTTGCTGTCATATAACCGTAAAATTCAGGAACATCTGGAAGATACCCTGTAAATCGATTGGTTTTTGACTGACCAAAACTTACTTCTTCTCCAAAGACTTTAATGGAACCTTCATCCTTTTTCAAGAATCCTAAAATCATTTTCATTGTCGTAGTTTTTCCAGCACCATTTTTGCCTAAAAACCCAAAGATTGTATTTTCAGGAATCGACATGGATAATCCATTAATAATCGTATTTTTACCAAGAGATTTGTGAAGATTGTCAATTTTTAGCGCTTCCATTATTCGTCCTCCCTACCTATTGTTAAGTATAAGATAGGTCCAATAATTTGAATAAAAACAACTATTAAAATCCACATAGTTCTGCTTCCAAATTTATATCTATCGTGTTTTAAAACATGACTTAATGAATAGATCATAAGTGCAATTTCTAAAATAATAATAGGTATAAGTATCGGCAAGTATTCTCTAATAATATCTGGCATTTTTTAACCCCCCTTTATTTGTATATATCATATGATTTTACTTAATCAACCGTCAAGAAACTATTAATTAACTTATCCTATTTTTATCAACTACAAGTAAACTTTTCTTAAGTATTTATTGTTGAAATTCATTTAACATATTCTTAAAAAAATACTTATAAGAGTTCTTGTAACCCCCATAAAACATTGATTCCAATACTTTTATAATCTATTATCTTATTTTTCCGTCAATATTACAGTTTCCACATATTACGTCATTATACAGCCTATATACATATAAAAAATAAAGGCAGTCCGAAGACTGCCGATATTTATCTCTCTGTTCCTTTGCTATGTTCTTTCTTATTTGACTTAGCTTTGTCATCTGTCTTAAAGCTTTTTATTTGCCCTAATATAGACTTTTTATCCTTATCTTGATCCTTTACTTTTTCTTTTACTTTTAAGAGCTTAGAAGACAAAATACGAGCATTTTTATGTTCTTTTCAGTTATTATCAATGTTTATATTTAGTCCAAATACTTTAACAAAATTTCCTCGTTTTAGGTTTCTAAATCTTTTATCTTATATCCATAGGCTGGATAATCACCATGAAATATATTTAGATTTAAGCCCTCAAAGCAAAAAGTAAAAATGAAGTAAATTCGAAGTGACATTAATTTAAAAACTTGATAAACAAGCTTAAGAGATATTATATTAAAGCAATATTTCTCCGGTACTGGGACTGGGACGGGACTAAAAATCTGAAAACGTCCTATAATTAGATGAATTTAGTGATACACTAAAAAATAGAATCTAGTATTTTGAACGGTTCTGGATATATCGGACGTTTAGAAAAGAAGAATGGGAATAAGGGGAGAAGCAAAGGATAGGCACAGGCCTATCCTTTTTTAATGCGTATTTGTATTAAATCGGCCTATTTTAAACTGCGTATTTGCAATTCAGTCCATCCTCCGCTTTAAATAGGCGTCGGTGGGCTTTTTCTTTGCGAGCCAGCCGCGAAATAACCCGCCTTGAAGAAGGGAGGCGATAAAGAAGAACACATCGGCGACGACGATAAAGACAAAGGCAGGCAGGAGGATGCGGGTGTATTTTGTGCCGAAGTCTTTTTGCCTGCGGATGTGCCGCGCCAGGGAGATGAGCTCGAGAAGGGCGGCGGATGCCAGGGCGCCGTTGATGAGCAGGTTTAAAAGAAAGTTTTCTGCGGGCTCTTTTACGATCCAACGCCCCTCGGCGAGGTAGCCCGCAAAAATGAGGATGAGCATCAGGAAAAATTGCGCCGCCAAGAGGATTCGAATGACGTTGAGCATGACGCCGCCGCCGATGCCCAGCCCGCCCATAAAGGAAAAGCTGCAGGCCGCGGAGAAATTTTCCATGATGGCCATGAAGGGCGCGTTTTGCCGCCCTTCGATAAAGCCGTTGTTTACGACGACCCAGACGCGTGGATGCAGATCTTCTTCCTTGGCGAACGCCTCCAGCGCCTCCAAAAAGGCCAAGACGTGGCCGGGCACGCCGTCCACATAAAGGGGCATGGCGAAGAGCAGATTGTCCGCACCTTTCAACTCATCCAAAATAGGGTCGTAGCGGGAAGGGACCGCGGGGATCGCCACAAAAGTTTTTTCGCCGCCAATAAAAAGAGCCGCAAGTTTCAGGAGGAAGGCCGACGCGCTCAGCCGCTTCTTCGGGCTGCCGCAGAGCAGGACCGTCTTCATGTCAGCGCCTCCTTCACATCGTCCGAGGAGGGGAAAAAGTCCACTCGGTGGCGAAGGTAGCCCTCGTTTACGGCATTGTTTGCGACGAGAAGCCGCCAGGTCGCCTTTTCCTTTTCCGTCACGGGTCCGTAGACGGAAACGAGAAAGACGTCTTTTTTGCCGTAGCGCAGGCCGTGGTGCATCTTCCCGCCCCGATAGGTGGAAAGGGGCGTGGAGGTGCCGATGGCCCGGTCTAAAAGGATCTTCACTTGGGGGCTATATGAGCCGTAGCAATTTCTCGTAACGATTATCAGCGTGTCCGCCTCGCCGAGCACTCGAGCAATTTCCTCGAGGGAATCCTTATAGTCGCAGCGGGCCGGGTGCTTCGTCCAGCAGTGAAAACAGCCCTTGCAGGGCGCGTACCTGCCGTCGGCTACGATCACCTTATCTGCGGCGAAGCTCCACTCCGCGCCGATCATGTCGTGAATCAAAAGTTTCATGGATCGTCTCCTGCACAAATTACGAAGGATTACATAAATCCAGTATACATCCTTCGGAGGCGGTGGCTCGTTAAATTTGTGTAAATTGAATTTTGAAGCGTGGCCATGAAGTGGTTCGAGCGTGGATAAGAAAATACAGTGTTTCACTTACAGGGTCTTGTTTGTGACGCTACGTTATGATGTATAGTAAAGCACAGGAGGTCGATCGACGTGACAAAACATCGAAGCATACCGCCGGAGTTCATGACGGTGGGAGAGGTGGCAAAGAAAATGGGCGTAACGGTTCGGACGTTACAGTATTATGACAAGGAGGGCCTATTATCTCCTTCTGCGGAAAGTGAGGGCGGAAGGCGGCTTTATACGGACAAAGATCTTGTTCGCCTCCATCAAATAAAGGCCTTAAAGTCCTTGGGTTTTTCATTAGACGCCATTAAGCATCGCTTGATTTCTCTGGAGACCCCGGAGGATGTGGCTGCAGCTCTCGCGGATCAGGCGGATAGTATACGGGAGAAAATTGAGTTGCTAAAGGCTTCTCTGACATCAATCGAGCAGTTGCGGGAAGAAGTATTGCAAATGCAGACGGTCAATTTTAAAAAGTATGCAGACATCATTGTGAATTTGCAAATGAAAAACGACTCATACTCCCTTATCAAACGCTTCGATGATGAGACCCTCGATAAGATTCGCAATCGCTTTAACAAAGAAAGCGGATTAAAGTTTATGGATCGCTTGAATCGCTTAAGCGATGAGATCCTCGCCCTCCAAGAGGCGCAGGTGCCTCCGGAAAGCGAGCGGTGTCAAGAGGTTGTGGAAGCGTATTGGGAATTGATCATGGAATTTACGAATGGCGATATGACGATGCTCCCGAAACTCATGGAGATCGGCACCATCGACACGGCGACCAATGCCTGGGAAGAAAGACAAAAAAAGATAAACGACTACCTGGAGCCGGCTCTGAAAATTTATTTTTCGACGCCGGGGAAAGATCCGTTGCATGGGGTGAAAGAATGAATCGTGCGATCGACGTTCGTGGATTAAAGAAAAGTTACGGAAAGAACCAAGTGCTCAACGGGTTAAGTTTTTATATCGAAGAGGGCGAAACCTTCGCCCTCCTCGGCGTAAACGGCGCGGGAAAGACCACGGCTTTGGAGTGCATCGAGGGCTTGAGAAGCTACGACGGCGGATCCATCGACGTGAAGGGCAAAATGGGCATACAATTGCAGTCTTCATCTCTGCCCGCCCATATAAAACCCATGGAGGCCGTCGGATTGTTCTCAACATGGAGCCGATCGAAACTGGATCCGGCCACCCTCGATGCGTTGGGCATACAGAATATGGAGAAAAAACAATACGGCCAATTGTCCACGGGACAAAAAAGACGGCTGCACCTGGCCCTTGCCATGATCGGCGACCCGGACATACTCTTTCTCGACGAGCCCACGGCGGGCCTGGATGTGGAAGGCAGGGTTTCACTGCACGACCGGATTCGTAGACTGAAAGCACGTGGCAAGACCATTGTTTTGGCCAGTCACGATATGGCGGAGGTTGAAAGGTTATGCGACCGTTTGGCCATATTAAATCGCGGCCGGATCGCTTTCTGCGGCACGGTATCGGAACTTACAGAAACCATTGGAAAAAAATACCTCATCCACATAAAAACCCGAGACGGCGACAGTACCTACGAGACGGACACCGTTGAAGATACATTGATTTCCCTACTTCAGGATTTAAAGAAAAAGGGTACCCATCTTTTGGACATAAAAGTCGATCGCGGAACATTGGAACAACATTTCATCGAAATGGCAAGGGGGAAAGAAGAATGAGAGGTTTTTTATACGGCATCGCCTTGCAGTGGAAGTTGGATATGCGGAGCAAATCCCTCTTGGTAGCCTGTTACATTGTTCCGTTGATATTTTTCCTCCTTATGGGCGGCATCTTTACATCCGTTATGCCGGAAATGGAAAACACCCTCATTCAATCCATGATCGTCATGAGTGTTTCCATGGGGGCGTTTATCGGCATGCCGCCGTCGCTCATTGAGACCTACGGAAGCGATATTAAAAAAATGTACAAGGCAAACGGTGTGCCCGTATACTTGGGCCTTATTACCACGTTGGTTTCAGCCTTTCTTCATCTCTTGCTTACCGGGATCGCCATCGTTATGCTTGCGCCGATTTTATTTGATGCGACCTTGCCTTCGGATCTTCCGGCCTTCTTTCTTGCCTTGGCCATCTATATTCTCGTGTCTTTAAGCATAGGAAGTGTTTTAGGATTAACCATAAAAAGTCAAGCGAAATTGACTATGGTCGCGCAACTGGTTTTTTTGCCATCGATCATGCTGTCGGGCATTCTGTTTCCCGGTTCGCTCCTTCCCGATGGTTTGGAAAAAATAGGGCGAGTCTTTCCTGCACCTTGGGGTTTTCAGTTGATGCTGAATCACGGATTCTGCTATGACAATCTACGGTACATGGCCCTTCTCTTTATTTTGGCGGTCATTGTCTGTGGCATCGCCGTAAAAAAACAAGCAAAAAACTAGTTTAAAACGCAATAAAAAATCGAGTGCGCCCACGCTCACTCGATTCATGATTTTCAGCGCGCCTTCGGGCGCTTTTTTTACAAGCCCAATAGATTAATCAACAAGGGCATCACCACGGAGGCGATAATGGCGTGAAGGCCGATGGTTAAACCGCTCATGGCGCCTTCCACTTCCCCCAGGGTGATGGCGTAGCTGGTGCCCACGGCGTGGGCGGCGGTGCCGATACCCAGCCCTTTGGAGACAGGGCTTTTAATCCCGGCAAGCTTGATGCAGTAGGGCGCGATCACGGCGCCGACGATGCCGGTTAAGATGACAAACAGAACGGTAATGGAGACAATCCAGCCCATTTTGCCGGAAATTTCCATGGCGATGGCGGTGGTGACGGATTTCGGAATCGATGCCATAACCACCTCTTGGGGCACGGCCAGCACATTTCCCAAGAACACCACAAAGAGCACGACAAAGACGCAGCCCACGGTCACCGATACAAGGACCGGCACCAAGTATTTAACCAAGGTGTCTTTTTGTTTGTAAAGGCTCACGCCGATGACGATGGTTTCCACCGGGGAAATCACCATTTGAATCATGGAGCCGCCGGCCTGGTAATTTTCCAGGGGTATGTCGAAGACGGTAAGGACCAGGATAATGGCGATAATGGAAAACAAAAGGGGATTTAATATAGGTGCATGTAAGCGGGTACTGAGATTCGAAAACAAAATAAAGAACAGAATCGAAAGAACCAGCCCGAAATAAGGGGTTTGGGTGATGAGATCAAGCATCTTTTTTTCCTCCTGTCACTTTTTCCTGCAGGGCGATAATCACGTCGCTCACCTTTCCGGTGACCATCATGGTGGCGCCGGTAGAGATCACGATAATCACGACGATTTTAAGCCATACGTCCATGGAAAATTCCGAGAAATATTCCATCACGGCCACGCCCACGGGGATAAACACGATGGCTAAGTACTTGTTGGACAAGTGGATCACGTCTTTTAATTGATCCAATTTGACGATTTTGAATTCCAGCAAGAGGAATAAAATCAAGGCGGCGATAATCGTACTCGGGAAGGGAAAGGGCAGCAGGCCGGAAATCACTTGGCCCAAAAGCGCCGTCCCGAACATGACGAATAATTGGAATAACACGTTTTCACTCCTTACTTAGTTTTTTAAATAACATAGCGCCTCTAATATATAAAACAAAAGGATTTATTACAAGGCAAAAATAAAAAATTGCAGAAGTATAAGGTATTTACCGCACAATTATACAAAGCACTGAATTTATCGAGGCGAAAACGACAAAATTGAGCGGGAAAAGATGGAAAAACGAACGCAATGTATTAAAAATAATGTATGCCGCACCCCGTGGATCGACGTTAAAACGAAAATCAGGTGAAATAAAAGCCTTTCTCCGAGTAAAAAGGATTTTAAAAAAAATATCGGGTATACATCAGAGCATAATTAAGAACATGTAAAATGAGGGGGGTAGTTATGAAACGTGAATCGAATAAGGAAGGCGGCTTCCATTACGCCTGGGTTATTTTAATCGTGGCTATGATGGTCCTCGGGGTCTATGTGCCGGTGGTGAATTCCCTGTCCAACACCTGGCAGATCGCCGTCACCGAAGATCTGGGCTTTTCCAGAACGGCCTTTTCCTTTACGGGCACCATTACCCAGGCCGTGGGGATTTTCCTCGGGCCCGTGGTCTCCGTGTTTCTCACGAAATATAATTTCAAGCGCATTTGGACGGCGGCGGCCATCGCCTTTGCCGCGGCGGTGTTCGGGTATTCCTTGGCGCAAAACAAATACCAATTTTACGCCCTGGGCCTCGTGGTCGGTGCCGCCTACATTACCACGGCGCAAATTCCCATGATGATGCTTATTAACAACTGGTTCTCGGACAAAAAGGGCCTGGCCACTTCCATCGCCGTCTCCGGCATTTCCGCCGGCGGCGCCCTGTTGAGTCCCTTGGTCAACGGCCTCATCGCCAATGTGGGCTGGCGCATGTCGTACCGGGTTTACGCCATGATCATTCTGGCCCTGGCCGTCATCTTCGGCGTCTTCTTAATCTATCTTAAGCCGGAAGATAAGGGCATGAAGCCCTACGGCTACAAAGAATCCGACGACCTGCCCGCGGATCCCGCAAAGGATACGAACAAATCCTTAAACGTCGGCCTTTCCATCGCCGCGTCCATGTCCTGTAGCTTCTTCATCTTCCTGCTTTTGGGCTCGATGATGAACGGCCTGGCCAACGGCGCCTCCCTGCAATTTCCGCCGGCACTGCAAGATGCGGCGGGCTTTCAAACGGCGGGCACCGTCGTATCCATTTATCTCATTCTCGGCGTTTTCGGGAAACTCCTCTTAGGCCGCATCGCCGATAAATACGGCATCTACCACGCCCTCTTCTTCGGCGCAGCCACCTTGGCCTTGAGCTTTGTGGCCATGCTCTTTGCGCCCTTTGCGTGGGGGCCCTGGCTCGTGGCCGTGGTCTTCGGATTCGGCCTGGCCCTGGGATCGGTCCTTCCGCCCTTGGTCACCGCCTCCATTTACGGGCGCGCCATGTACGGCGAGGCCTACGGCTTCGTGCAATCCGCCACCCAAGTGGGGGCGGCCTTCGGTCCATTGCTCGTATCCTACATCTTCGACGCCTCCGGCAGCTACTACATCGCATGGATCATCAACGTCGGCTTTGCCCTGCTCACCGGCTTCCTGTGGCTCCTCGCCCATAAAAAGGCCGAACCCTTCGCCGGAAAAACAGAAAAATAAAGGAGACAGCCATGAAACGACACCTAAAAATCTTACAAGAACTGATTCAAATCCCCTCGGTAAACGACGGGGAAGAAGAAGTGGCAAATTACATCGCCGGGCTCTTTAAGGACTATAAAACCATCGAAACAGAAATCGTAAACTCCTATCCCGGGCGGGATAATATACTCGTGAAGCTGAAAGGCACCAGCCCCGGCAAAATCTTTGCCGTCTCCGGCCACCTGGACGTGGTGGAAACGGGGGATGGATGGACCCATCCGCCCTTTGAAGGCGTCATCGAAGGCAACAAAATGTACGGCCGCGGCACCTGCGATATGAAAGCCGGCGTGGCGGCGGCTTTGGCCATGATGCTGGATCTCGCCGATGAAGGCGCGGACTTCGCCGGAGAAATTTGGTTTATCGGCACCGTCGGCGAAGAAGTGGGCATGCAAGGCGCCCTGGACTTGGTGGAAGGCGGCTACCTGGATACGGTCGACGGCATCGTCATCCCCGAGCCCACCAAGCGCGACGGCGAAAACCAAGCCATCTTCGCCTCCAAAGGCTCCATCATGTACACCATTCACGGCCAAGGCAAAGCCGCCCACTCCTCCATGCCCGAGCTTGGCATCAATGCCATTATGACCGCGGCGGAATTTATTCAAAACACCCAGAAACAATTCGACGAAATTACAAACAATCCCGACTACCACAACGACGAGTTGGGCGCCACACTCAATGTCTTTTCCGTCATCGAAGGGGGTCGACAATTCAACTCCGTGCCCGATCACGTGGTCATGAAAGGCAACGCCCGCACCGTGCCGGAATACGACTCCGCCCGCGCTGTCAAGCTCCTTCAAGCCGCCGTGGATAAAAACAACGAAAATCCCGACAACGCCACCCTCACCCTGGAACTGAACCAAGTGCTGGATGCCGCCGAGGCGAAAAAAGACACGGCCCTCATTCGCGCCCTGAAAGAAGCGGGTAAAGACAAAAACATACAGGTTCGCCCCCTCATCGGCACCTGCGAACTCTCCCGCTACATCCATCTGCCTCAGGACGTGGACCTCGTGGTCTACGGTCCGGGCCTCACGAAAATGGCCCATAAAATCGACGAATACATCGAAATCGACGAATACGAAGACACGATCCGCATCTTTAAAGACATGGCGAAGATCTTTACCCAAAGCAAATAAGACGAAAGGCACAGACCCCGCGGTCCGTGCCTTTTTTGCGGCCTCAACAAGGAAAAACAAGAGAATTGTAAATGGATAAATGCCATAAAAACGATGGAAAACTATCACATCACCTGATATGATAGGAAGGGTATAGAAAAGGACGGTGGGAGATGAAGGGTTTAGGAAAATTCTCCGAAGAAACAGGCAGTCAGCGCCGTCTGTCTCCTTTTGGGGTCCGCATAGTCCAGGCAAGAGATGTTATCTTTTGATAAGATAGCTTCTTTTGCCTGTTTTTATTTTATGGAAAACTGATTTAGGATTGAAGGAGAGCGTATGAAAAAGGTGCACGCAAAGAGAAGTTGGATCTTCTTTGTGGTCTTGGCCCTGGTCCTCGTATTGGGCAAGACCCCTGTTTTCGCTGCGACGGAGGTCAGTGACTTTGCAGGATTAAAGGCCGCAGTGAATAGAGGTGATAGCAGTATTACGATTACAGGCAACATTATCGTGACGGAAACCTTGGAGATAAAGAAGGATGTGACGATTTCCGGGGACCCAAAGAATCGTCCTAAATTAATATTGGCTGATGGTTTCTCCAAAGACAGGTTTGCCGAAGGCGGCGCCATTAAGATCGAGGATTCGACGCTGACGATCGACGGTACATCTTTCATAGACAATCACTTGGATAGCTCGGTCACAGATGGCGGTCGCTAAGGGGGCGCCATCGAAGCGACGCGAACGAAAGCAAAGATCGACAACGCGCGCTTTACTATTTTGGGACCCTTCAATACAGGTGGCGGCATAAAGTTTGAAGACTGCTCCGAGGCCTCTGTTAACAACTCTAGTTTCACGTTGAGGAGTGGGAAGGGCACAGTCGGCGTGGCCGGCGGGGCCATTACCTCGGAAGGATCGAATTTAACCATTGATAACTCCGCTTTTAATACAGGCAAGGGATCTTACGTTCAAGAATCCGGCGGCTTGATTCAAGTGGTGGGAACGGGCGAATTCCATCTTCGACGTGCCCGCAGGCCACTGGGCCCAAGGCGCCATCGACTCCGCGGCGGCCAAGGGCTGGGTCACGGGCTATCCCGACGGCCGCTTTAAGCCGGAGCGCAAAATCACCCGGGCGGAAGTGGTAAACATTACGAACAAGATGTTGGACCGCTTTGCCGACAAGGATTTCGTCCGCAGCCATCTTTCGGAAATGATTCAATTTAAGGATTTGATCGAAGCCCATTGGGCTTATTTCCCCATTATGGAAGCCACCAACAGCCACGAATTGATTCGCCGTGGCGGTCAAGATGAACTTAACCGCGCTAACGAAAAATGGATCGCCATTTTACAAAAGCGGGCCGCGAGATAATTTAAATTTTCCCCGAAGTCGGAGCTCCTCCGGTTTCGGGGATTTTTTTGCGGGGCTTTGTAAATTTCCCGTGGAGTGCGCGAGAAGAATGTGTTTCCTCCCTTTTCCCGGGCGAAGAGTTTGCTATAATAGGCTGTGGAGGAAACTATGAAATTTTGTGCAATCGCCAGTGGCAGCAGCGGCAACTGCCAATATATAGAAACGAACGAAAAAAAGATTTTAATCGACGCCGGCTTAAGCGGCAAGGCCATCGAGGAAAATTTGCGGGCCGTGGGGGTGGATCCGTCGGAACTGGACGGCATTTTCGTCACCCACGAGCACAGCGATCACGTGAAGGGCGTGGGGATTTTGGCCCGCCGCTATGGGCTGGATGTCTTCGCCAATGAAAGCACGTGGATGGCCATGGCCAAGACGATTAAGCGGGTGGACGATCACAAGCGCCACGTCTTTCAAACGCAGCAGCCTTTTTCCTACGGGGACATGGACATTGTGCCCATGGGGCTGTTTCACGACGCCGCCGAGGGCACGGGCTATGTGATTCGCTCGGGGGGCAAGAAGCTTTCCGTGCTCACGGACACGGGCTGGGTGAATACATCCATGCTCGAGAAGATGAGCGGCAGCGATCTCTATTACATCGAGAGCAATCACGACGCGGAGATGCTTCAAACGGGGCCCTATCCCCGCATATTGAAGGATCGAATCGCATCGACGCGGGGCCATTTGTCCAATGAACACTGCGGGGAGCTTTTGACGGGGCTCTTGGAGAAGCGGGGCGAGTACGTGGTGCTGGCTCATTTGTCTGAGGAAAACAACCGGCCCCTCTTGGCGGCGCGGGCGACCCGGGAAATTTTGGCGGAGCACGCCATTTACGAAGGTAGGGATTTTATTTTGGAAGTGGCCAAGGCCAAGGCGCCTTCCCGCTTCATCGAGCTCTAAGGAGGACTTATGAAGATTCTTTTGACCAACGACGACGGGTATTTTGCTCCGGGCATTCAGGCCCTGGCCAAGGTGTTGGCCGAGGAACACGAGGTGGTGGTGATCGCGCCTGAGGAAGAGCATTCCGGCCAAAGCCACGCCATTACGATTAAGCATTCGTTGATCGTGAAGCCTGTGGAAATCGAAGGGGTCGACGTGGAAGCTTACAGCGTGAGCGGCACGCCGGCGGACTGTGTGCGGGCCGGGCTCGACAAGATCGTGCCCTGGAAGCCCGATGTGATTTTCTCGGGCTGCAACGCGGGCTACAACGCGGGCATGGACATTATTTATTCCGGCACGGTGAGCGCCGCCATGGAAGGGGTGCTTTTGGGGATTCCCTCCGTGGCCGTCAGCGCCCGCTGGGTCAAGGGGCGGTGCCGCTACGACACGGCGGCCTCCGTGGCGAAAAAGATTTTCGACAAGGTAAAGAAGCCCTTCCTCTCCTCGGCGAAACCCATGGTGTTGAACATCAATGTGCCTTATTTAGACGAAGACGAATTAAAGGGCCTTCGCGTGGCGGAAATCGGCGACAATGCCTACGACTATTACTTCGAAGAGGAAGTCGACGGGGAACGCCGCCTGTCTCTCAAGGGCCGAAGCACCATGGAACACGCTCCGGGCACGGACCGCTACTATCTGGAGCGAGACTTTGTCACGGTGACGCCGGTAATTTACGGCTTGGCGGATGCGGAGGAGATGGACCGATTGAAGAGTTGGTTGGATGACTAGAGCCCTGTCGCGAAAGGGGAGGGCCAATCTCATGCTCCTCGCCCTGGCCATGATCTGGGGCGGCTGCTTTGTGGCGGCGAAGATCGCCATGGATAGTTTCGACGCTTATTTTATTATGGTGCTGCGCTTTCTGGTCGGCTCTCTTGTCCTGTGTTTGCTCTTTCCCAAGGATAGAAAAAAGATCGACAAGACCACGGTCATCGGCGGGGCGGAAGTGGGCTTTTTGTTGGCGACGAGTACGGCTTTTCAAATGGAAGGCTTACGGTACACGACGCCGGCCAATCAGACCTTTATTCTCGTCATTTACGTGGTGCTCGTGCCCCTTTTGCGCTTTCTCATCGCCGGGATTCGCCCGGGAAAAAACATTATTGTGGCGGCGGTTCTCACCGTATTCGGCGTGGGCTTTTTGACCCTGGGCCCCTCCCTGGTTTTAAACCGCGGCGACGTGTTGAGTTTTATTATGGCCATTCTTTTTACTGTAGAGATTTTACGCATCGACCACTACATGCCCAAAGTTGAAAGCGCCATCGCCTTTACCATGGTGCAGCTTTTCGTGGCGGGGGTGGCGTCCATCGTGCTCTTTTTCATTTTCGGCGAAGGCACGGTCATCGCTCCCGTGACCCACAAGACCCTTTTGGCCATGGGCTACATCGTGCTTTTGAACACGGTGGTGGCGTTTTATCTGCAAAACGGCGCCCAACGGGACGCGAGTCCCGACGAGAGCGCCCTGATTATGAGCACGGAATCTCTTTTCGGTACCTTCGCCGCCTATTTTTTCGCCGGCGAGGTCTTTTATCCGAAGAAGATCCTGGGCTGTGCTTTGATCCTCACGGGGCAATTCGTGTCCCAGGCTCTGCCCGCCATTCGAAAAATCAACGGCAAACGGCGGGTTCCTATGTAAAAAGCGTGAAATTTATTGCCTCTTTGGGTATAAAGAAACGTAAACCGCAACCGAGATCCGAAAGGAGCTGCTTATGAAGAAAACAACCATGGATATTTACAAGGCCATGTTTCCCAGTTTACTTATTTATCTTTTCATCGTCGCGGGATTTTCCCAAATTTTCGACATGATGGGCCTGGGCACCGACGCCTTTATGACGCCTGGGGCCAATCCCGCCATGCCTATGCCGGAATTTCACTTCGGCACCATGGCCGGCGTATCCCTTCTCGTTCACATCATCTACTTTATCGCCGTGGGCCTCGTGGGCTATGGGCTGATTCTTATGATCTATCGCATGGCCCGCTACGGCACGGATCCGGAATTTGTCGACGCCTTTTACTTTTTTAACGCCAAGGCCGGCTCCACCATCGGCACCTATATCATCCAAAAAATTCTCACCGTCGTTTTTTTCCTCTTGCTCGTTGTGCCGGGGATCATCTTTTCTCTGGCCATGGTGCCCTTAGGCGCCGTCATCGGAATCGACGGCATTCGCGGGCGAGAAGGCGCCTTTACGCCCATTAAGGAATCCTGGCAAATCACCAAGGGCCACAAAGGCATGATTTTCGGCCGCATGGCCATCGTCGTCATCATCGTTCTCGTGTTTTCCGGGGGCATCGGCGTGGCCGCTGCGGCATCGGGCATGACCCAGGGCGCGTTGATGAAGGTGTTGAGTGTCGTGAGCACGGTCATCTTCGGCCTCATTAGCTACGTCGCCGTGGTGGACATTATCCGGGAGCTGGTGGCGCGCGGCGCATTCGATGAGATCGACCCGATTTATGAAGAAATCGAGGATGAAGAAATCCAAGGGGAGGTTCTATGAGTTACTTAAAAGTTGAAATTTTTGTACCGGAAGATTTCGTCGTGGAGCTCGCCAATGATTTAAACGAAGCGGACATTTTCCGCGAAGGCAATTACGACTACACCTTCAGTCTGACGAAGGTGGAAGGCCACTGGCGGCCCCTGGAAGGCGCCGATCCCTACGACGGTGTCATCGGTCAGGTGCAGACGCGGGAGGAAATGAAAATGGAATTTCGCATCGCCGAAGAGGACCGGGAAGAAGTGCAGCGGATCATCGACCGCATCCACCCCTACGAGGTGCCCGTGGTCAATTACATTCCCCTGGCTTAATCGAGAGATTTTCGAAGAGAGTGCCTGCGGGCACTTTTTTCTTGCGTCTTTTGAGGAGTTAAGAAAGAAAGGAAAATACTATGCTTACGATCGGCTACCACACCTCCACGACGTCGGGTTTTGTAAAGACCATGGAGGAAGTGAAGACCTATGGCGCGAGTACATTTCAGTTTTTTACGCGCAATCCCCGGGGCTCCAAGGCCCGGGAGTTGGATATGGCGGATATGGAAAATTTTATTCGGGAGAAAAAGGATTTCGGTCCCGTCGTCGCCCACGCAGCCTACACCATGAATCTGGCCTCGAGCCGGGAGGATGTGCGGAAGAAGAGCTTCGAGATCTTCACCTCGGACATGGCTCTTCTCGCCCACTACCCGGAGGATACGGTCTACGTCTTTCATCCGGGCAGCCACACGAAAGACGGTGGGTCGGTGGGCGTGGAGCGGATTATTCGCGCCATGGATCAGGCGAAGGCATTGTTTCCCCATCGCGCCATTTGCCTCGAGACCATGAGCGGCAAGGGCACGGAAATCGGGTATCGCCTCGAGGAGATCGCACAAATCATCGACGCGGTGGCTTCGGAGGATGTGGGCGTGGTGTTGGACACCTGCCACTTGTTCAGCGCCGGCTACGATCTGTCGGATCCCGAGAATTTTTTTACGACTTTCGACGAATTAATCGGCGTTGAAAAAATTAAGGCCGTTCACGTGAACGACTCCCTCACCCCATTCGGCGCAAAAAAAGATCGCCACGCACCGGTGGGTGCGGGCGAAATCGGTTTGGATGTGCTCGGGCGGTTTCTCTATGCCGATCCAATTAAGGACCTTCCCATGATTTTGGAGACGCCGGGGGATCCCGAAGATCACGAAAAAGAAATTCAGCGCCTGGTCGCCTTCGGTCAATCCATGTGATTGGCCATGGTGGCGGCGACAGCTTTTTTCCAGCGGGCGCGTTCCGCGGTGAGGTCGGCGCCGGTGGGGGCGAAGACTTGGGCCTTTGAGGCCCGTTTTTTTATGTCCGCAATGTCCTTGTAGAGGCCGCAGCCCATGCCCGCCATAAAGGCGGCGCCCAGCGCCGTGGTCTCCACCAGCGCCGGCCGGTGGACGGAGCGGTGGATGGCATCGGCCAAGGTACGCATCAAATAATCGTTGTGGCTTACGCCGCCGTCCACGAGAATGCGGTCGTGGCTCGCCTTTAAATCTTTTTCCATGGCGTCGATGACATCGGCACTCATGTAGGCGATGGCGTCGAGGGCCGCCTTCACCAGGTGGGCCTTGGTCGTAGAGCGGCTGATGCCGAAAATGGTGCCTCGGGCCTCGGGATCCCAATAGGGGGTGCCCAGGCCCGTAAAGGCCGGGACGAAGACCATGGGATTTTTCTCCGTCACGCTTTCGGCCAAGGCCGCCGTCTCATCCGGGGAGGCGATAAGGCCCAGATCGTCTTTCAGCCACTGAATCACGCTGCCGCAGGCGAAAATGCTGCCCTCCATGGCATAGACAGGCCCCTCGCCGATGTCCCAGGCGCAGGAGGAGAGGAGGCCGTGTTCGCTGATAATGGGCGCATGCCCCGTGTTCATCAAAACAAAGGCGCCGGTGCCGAAGGTGCTCTTCACCTCGCCCACCTCGAAGCACTGCTCGCCGAAAAGGGCGGACTGTTGATCGCCGATCATGCCCGTAATGGGAATGGAAATGCCGAAGTGTTCCGCCAGGGTATCGCCGAAATGGGCCGCCGTGGGAAGCACTTCCGGCAAGCAGGCCCGGGGAATGTTGAAAAGATCTAAGAGTTCCTCGTCCCAATCCAGGCTGTGAATATTAAAGAGCATGGTGCGGGAGGCGTTGGAAATATCCGTGCGGTGCACGCCGCCGGTGAGGTGGTAGAGGAGAAAGCTGTCCACGGTGCCGAAGAGGACTTCGCCTTTTTCCGCCTTTTCCCGGGCGCCTTTTACGTGGTCGAGGATGTAGGCGATTTTTGTGGCGGAGAAGTAGGCGTCCACCTCCAGGCCCGTCTTTTCCCGGATCATGTCGCCGTAGCCCGCGTCTTTCACGGCCTCCGCCCGATCGGCGGTGCGGCGGCATTGCCACACAATGGCCGGGGCGATGGCGCGGCCCGTGTTCTTGTCCCAAAGAATGGTGGTCTCCCGCTGATTGGTAATGCCCATGGCCACGATGTCTTTTCGATCCACCTGAGCTTGGGCGATGGCTTCGGCGCAGACGCCGACGGTGGTGGCTAAAATTTCCGCGGGATCCTGTTCCACCCAGCCCGGGTGGGGAAAGAACTGGCGGAAGGATTTTTGCGCCACGGAGATCACCCGGGCGTCTTCGTCAAAGAGAATGGCTCGATTGGACGTGGTGCCCGCGTCGATGGCCAGAATGTATTTCATGATTCACCTCGGTTTAGAAAAATTCCCCGCAACCGCGGGGAAGAAACAACTTACGCTAAGAAGGGCAAGGCCAGTTTTAAGGCGATGCCGAGAACAGCGCCCAGCATAATGAGCTTGATGAGGTCCATTTTTTTCGCGTAGAGCACGCCGCCGACGATAAAAGTAATGAGGGCGACGATTTCCAAATTACCCCCTTCCGGCCACAGGGCGTTTTTAAACATGTCGTAGGAGGCGATAAAGATCAGGCCGATGATCCCTGCCTTGATCCCCCGAAGGAGCATGTCCATGAGGCGGAAGGTGCGCTGTTTCGTAAAGAGGAAGTAGGCCAGGGTAAGGATGATGATGGTTTGCGGCGCCGTCACCCCCGCCGTCGCCACCACCGATCCCACGGGCCCGGCCACTTGGGCGCCGACGAAGGTGGCGCTGTTAATGGCGATGGGACCCGGGGTCATTTGGCTGATGGTCACCAGATCCGTAAACTGGGTCATGGTGAGCCAGCCTTCCTGCTCCACGATAAACTGCTGGATCAGGGGAATGGTGGCGTAGCCGCCGCCAAAGGAGAAGAGGCCGATCTTAAAGAATTCAAAAAATAATTTCGCAAGTAACACGGCGGCCTCCTAAATGTCCAGGCGCATGTCTCCGTCGGCGATCCAGCCCCGCTTTTTCATGGCGCGGTAGACGATATAGCTGATGAGGCCGGGCAGAATCACGTGGAGGGCGAGGATCACGAGGATGAGCTTCGAAAAGGGCATGGCGCCTTCCATGGCTTGAATGGTGCCGATCTGTCCCACGAGGCCGCTGGTGCCCATGCCGCTTCCCAGAGGCGTGTTCTTCAGCTTAAAGACCACGGTGGAAAGGGGCGCGATCACGGCGCCGGCCACGGTGGGCGGAATCCATATCCTGGGATTTTTCACGATATTGGGCATTTGAAGCATGCTTGTCCCGAGGCCTTGGGCGAAGAAGCCGTCGAAGCCGTTGTCCTTAAAGGAGATCACGGCAAAGCCGATCATTTGCGCCGAGCAGCCGATGGTGGCCGCTCCGCCGGCGAGGCCCGCCAGTGAAAGCATCATGCAAATGGCGGCGCTTGAAATGGGCAGAGTGAGGGCGATGCCCACGATGGTGGCCACTAAAATGCCCATGACGAAGGGCTGTTGTTCCGTGGCGGCCATAATGAGTTTGCCCACGCTTTCCATAAGCCATTGAATGGAGGGGCCCACCAAGACGGCGATCAGGGTCCCGGTGAGGACGGTCACCGCCGGGGTGACGAGAATATCCACCCGGGTTTCCTTGCTGATGAGCTTGCCCGCTTCCGCCGCCACAATGGCCGCGATGTAGACCGCCACCGGGCCGCCGATGTCGTAGCTCGCAGCCCCCACCACGGAAGATGCGAAGAGCACCAAGGGCGGCGCGTCAAGGGCAAAGGCGATGGACATGGCGATGGCGGGGCCTGTGGCCGCCTGAGCCATGGGCCAGAGGGTGTCCGTTAAAAAGGGAATATTCAGCTGGGAGCCGATGGTGTTTAAAATGGTGCCGATCAGCAAGGTGGCGAAGAGGCCGTAGGCCATGGCCCCCAAGGCGTCGATGCCGTAGGTCTTTAAATTCGGGTGCACGTTCTTCTTGTGCAAAAACTCTTTCATCAGTGTCCTTCTTTCGTGTGATCTTCAAATTTCGTAATGCAAATGCCGCTGAAACCCAAAAGCAAAATAATCAGTGCCGTATTAATGTCCGTGAGCATCCCCAGGGCCGTGGCCACGAGAATCATCACGACGGAAAAGCCGTGGTCGTCTTTTATGGCCCGCTTGCCCATGCGGTAGGTGGTGAGAAAGAGCACGGCGGAAATAATGCCGCTGATCCCCACCAGAGCCGCGTTGACGTAAAAGTTTGAGCGGAACTGGCGGTAGGCCATGTTAATGGAGAGAATAATCACCAGACAGGGCAGCACGCTTGCGATCAAACACACCATCGCCCCCGCCGGGCCCCGCAATTTGTATCCCGTCAAGAGGGAGGCGGAGATGGCCATGGCGCCGGGCCCCGATTGGGCCAGGGCCACGATGTCCAACATATCGTCTTCACTAATCAGGGGCTGGTGCTCAACAAATTCGTCCCGAATAATGGGCACGATGGTGTAGCCGCCGCCGAATGTAAAGGTGTTGATCTTTAAAAAAGTAAAAAATAATTTTTTCAGAGAAATCGTCTTATCCATGCATGACCTCCTGTTCAATAGTATACTGTAAGGAGAATAGCGCTTCAAGAAAGGAAGGGACGCAAATGAATATTGGCATTATCGGTCTCGGCAACATGGGCCGGGCCCTCTACGATTTATTTTTAGAAGAAGGCCACGAACTTTTCGTCGGCTGCCCCCACGAAAAGGACATCGCCACCTTCCAAACGAGGGACAACGCGGATGTCGTGGATCGTTCCGACATTTTGTTTATCGCCACCAAGCCCTACAAAGTGGAGGAGGTTATGGAAGAGATCAGCCCGAAGGTGGAAGGGCAGATCATCGTGTCCATGGCTGCCGGAGTGAGCCTTAAGCGCCTGCAAAAAATGGCGCCCACGGAAAAAATCATCCGCATCTTGCCCAACACTCCCATCGCCGTGGGGCGCGGCGTCATCGCCTACACGCCGGGCTACGACATGAGCGAGGAGGAAAAGGCGTCTTTTGAGGATCTCTTAAAGGGCGCGGGGGAAATCATCGAGGTGGACGAAAAGGATCTGGACATCGTCACCGCCTTAACCGGTGCCACCCCGGCCTTTGTGGCCATGGCCATCGAAGGCTTTGTCGACGGCGCCTGCGCCTGCGGCATGAAGCGGGAATTGGCCTACGTCATGGCGGCGAAAGCCGTGGCGGGCACCTGCGATCTCATGACGGAAAAGGGCCTCCATCCCGGCCAATTAAAAGACGGGGTCACCTCTCCGGCCGGCGCCACCATCGAGGGGGTCATGGTGTTGGAATCCATGGCCATGCGCTACGCCTTCGCCCAATCCATTATAAAAACCGTGGAAAAGGGAAAAAATCTGTAAAATTCCAACCTTTCGGTGGGAAAATCCCCCGGCATGTGTTAAGATAATTCATCGTAAAATGAAGAAAAGAGAAGAGAAAGGGAGGGACAATGAAACGAGAAAATGTAAATTTAACGGAAGGCGTGATCTGGAAAAGCCTTCTCACTTTCACGCTCCCTCTCCTTCTTTCCGCTTTACTGCAGCAGCTTTATAATACCGTGGACCTTTTAATCGTCGGCCGCTTCGCCGGAAAGATCGACATGGCCGCCATCGGCGCATCCGGCGCCATTACCGTTCTCGTCGTGGCCCTGTTTATGGGCCTTTCCACCGGGGCCTCCGTCTTGGTGGCCCAGCACTACGGCGCGAAGGACCGGGCCGCCCTTTCCAAGGTGGTGCACACCAATTTCGCCATCGCCCTTTACGGGGGCCTGGTTCTTACGATCTTCACTGTGATCTTCACGCCGCAGTTTCTCGCATGGATCGACACGCCGCCGGAAGTGATGGGCCCGGCCGTGCGCTACATGCGCATTCTTTTCGCGGGACTCATTCCCGTCATGGTCTACAACATGGGCTCGGCGGTGCTTCGAAGCGTCGGCGACAGCGTGCGCCCCTTCAATTTCCTCGCCATCGCCGCGGGACTGAACATCGTCCTCGACCTGATATTTGTCGGCGCATTTAAAATGGGCGCCGTGGGGGCGGGGATCGCCACGGTCCTGGCCCAATCCGTGTCGGGGATCCTCGTTCTGTTGAGCCTCCTAAAGACCACGGACATCTACCGCCTGCGCATGAAGCGCATCCGCTTCCACAAAGAAACATTAAACCACATCGTGGCCATCGGCCTGCCCGCCGCCGTCTCCGGGGGCTTAATCTCCCTGTCCAATGTCATTATTCAGGCCCAGATCAATGTCTTCGGCGCCCAGGCCATCGCCGGGGTAGCGGCGGCGAGCCGCGTCGACGGCTTCGTCTTCACATCCCTCGAGGCCTTCGCACTGGCCATTACCACCTTTGTGGGCCAAAACATCGGCGCGAAAAAGCCGAAGCGCCTGAAGTCCGGCATCATCACGGCCCTGGTCATGACCCTTCTCTTCGTGGCCTCGGTCTCTTCGATCCTCGTCATCTTCCGCACGCCTCTTATGAAAATCTTCACGTCGGAAAAAGACGTCATCTTCTACGGAACGAAAATGATCGTGATCCTGGCGCCCTTCTACGTCATCTTCTCCGTGACGGAAGTCCTTTCCGGGGCCATTCGGGGAAGCGGTACCGCCGTGCCCATTATGATCATTACCTTAATCGGCATGTTTATCATTCGCCTCGGCTGGATCTTTACCGCCATGCCCATGTACAAAACCATCGATATTATCTGCTGGAGCTACCCCATCAGCTGGGTCTTCACCTGCATCTTGACCCTGATTTATTACTTCAAGGGAAAGTGGCGAAAGAACATGGACGTGCCGGAAGCAAAAAAATAAAAGGTTGTCGCAAAATTGCGGCAGCCTTTTTTATTTCACCGTGCATAAATTTCCTTCGCGGATATAGTTCAATTCGCTTTCTTCCAACAAGCCTTCCCACCAAGCGGCGATAAGGGCGTCGTAAAGTCCGGCCTCGTCGTAGTATTCGCCGTGGACGTCCCGGGTGATGCGCCAAGCAAAGCCTTCTTCCGCGTCTTCGGGCATGTGAATGCGGTCGCAGGGCATGCCGTTTAAAAAGCGGCCGTCGTAGAGGAAAAAGGCCTCTTCGGCGCTTCCCGAAAAAGCTTCCTTTCGGCCGAAATCTTTTACGGCTTTGAAAAGGCCGACCCGGTCTTTTTTCGCCAGGGCGCAGGCCGCAAAGGCCAGGCGCTTTTCCGCCAGCACCACCCGCTCGGCGAGCCAGCCGTGAATATTTCCCTTGTCGATCACCGCCTCCAGTGGCTCTTTTTCGATGGAGGGGAAATTTTCCTCCAAGGCCCGGGCCGTGGAGGGATCTTTCTCAGCCAGCGCGGTGGCCAAATCGTCGGTGTAGTGGATTTTATCGTACATCACTTGATGAATCGGTGCTAAAAATAAACTCATGTATCCTCCTCGTCTTTCTCTTTTCTTCTATAATAAGACCTCTCGGGTTTTGCCGCCGTAACTTTCGTTACGAAGAACGAAAAAGCGCAGCAGCCGCAGAAGAAAAGCAGATGATCCGCCGGAGAAAAGGCGGCGCGAAAGGTGAGGGGCAGGGCGTTATGTACGCTGTGAAGAAAAATCGCCGTGGGAAGGCCCGAGACATCGTAAACAGAATCGATCAATAGGCTCAAGGCGGTGGCGTGAAGGATTTGAACGGCCGTATAATCCGCCGACGGGTGAAAGGGCATGTGCCACAGGCCCCAGAGCAGGCCCAAAAACAGGGCGGGGAAAAAGCCTGAGCCCAATTTCTTTCGCAAAACCTCTCTCAGAAACGCCTCCTCCGATGCCACGAAGATGAGATTTGTGAAGGCGTAGGACAAGGCCGGGGCGAGGGCCGCGGGATCAAAGGTGCCGCGAAAGGCCAAGAGGCCGCCCTGAAAAAGCAAGAGAAAGAGAATGGCGGGCAGATAAAATGGCCGCTTCATGTAATAAAGGCCGTAGGCAAGGAGAAGAAGAGAGGCGGAGAGGGCCGCCGGCGCCCCGTTTATTTCAAGAAGGGATAGGGCGAGGGTAATAAGAAAAAAGGCGAGGGCCGCGATTTTGATTCGGCGGGGCTTCTCCCGAGACCACAACAGCCCGGGCACGAGAAGGGCCGCGTTTTGCATCTTGTAAAAAAGGATCGGCGCGAGAAAGTAGAGGACAATCACAGAGACAAGAGGGTTCCCAAGCCCGGTTCCGCCGCCAAGGCGTCGGCTACATCGGCCAGGGCCTCTTCCAGGCGGTCCATGCCCTTGTGCTCCAGGCGGCTCGTGGGACCGGAAAGGCTTACCCCGGCGATGAGCTTGCCTTTAAAATACACGCCCTTGGCCATGCAGGTCAGGCCGTATTCGTACTCTTCCCGGTCGTGGGCCGTGCCCGTTTCAACTACTTCCTGCAAATCCGCGACCAGAGCCTCCTTCGTCGTCAGAGTGGAAATGGTGCGGGGAGCGAGTTCATGGCGACCCAGGTACAAATCCAAATCCTCCTCCTCGTATTCGGCGAGAAAAATCTTTCCAATGGCGGAGCAATACAAAGGGGCCACGGGGATCAAGTGGCGCATAATATAGAAATCTTCCCCGGCCACCGTGTCCAGGACCACGATGGTGTCGTCGGCGCAAATCCCCAGATTTAAACTTTCTCCCGTGGCGGCCACGGCCCGCTCCATAATGGGCCGCGTCACCGTGGTGAAATCCCAGCGATTCCTGACCTCGGCGTCGTAGGGAATAAAGCCCAGGCCCAATCGGTAGCGATCCTCACTGTCCTTGGCCACGAAATGCTCCTTCTCCAAGGTGTAGAGAATTTTAAACACGCTGGCCTTGGGCAGATTCAGCCGGTTCGCAATGTCGCCGGTGCCGTGAGCGCCGCCGTTTTCCAAGAGAAAATGCAAAATTTGCAGCGCCTTTTCCACCATGGGCACCGTGTAGTCCGTTTTTTTTGCCATTCCGCGAAGCCTCCTTTATAATAGAACCATTCCTGAAAGGATTATAAAATTCTTGCAATAATTTTAGTATAGCAGAAAACGAAGCCACAGAGGAGGAAGCATGATGAAGCCCTTAATTTCGAAAAAATATGCAGCCCACGGATCCGGCGGCCTGGCGGCGGGCGCCGACTTAGCCAAGGCCCATCCCGATGTGGTGGACTTTACCTTAGGCGATCCCGACCTCACCACGCCTGTGGCCATCATCGACGCCGCGGCGGCGGACGCTCGGGCCGGCCACACCCACTACACCGACAGTCGAGGCGACAGCGAACTCATCGCCGCCATTGTGGATTTTCAAAAAGAGGAATACGGCGTCCGTCTCTCGCATGAAAATGTCTTCATCACCACCTCCGCCTGCCACGGCATGTGGCTGGTGCTGGAAACCATGCTCGATGAAGGCGACGAAGTCATGATCATCGAGCCCTACTTCGCCCCCTACGCCGATCAGGTGAAAATGGCCGGCGGCGTGCCCGTGTTCATTCCCACGGATCCCGACGAGGGCTTTCGCCCGAATATAGATGTGATTCGCGAAAAGGTCACGGACAAAACCAAGGCTCTGATCGTGAACACTCCCAACAATCCCTCGGGCCTGTGCCTGAAAAAAGAAGAGCTGGAAGCCTTCGGCCGCCTGGCGGAAGAAAAAGACTTCTATTTAATAGCCGACGATATTTACACCGCCTTCTCCTACGACGGCCCCTTTGTGCCCATGGCGTCCCTGGACGCTTGCAAGGACCGCACCATTACCCTGCGCTCCTTCTCCAAAAACTTCGCCATGACCGGCTGGCGCATCGGCTACATCTTAGGGGAGAAAAACTTCATCGCCGCGGCGAAATCCGTCAACGAAAACAATGTCTACACCGCCCCGGCTATCTCCCAGCGCGCCGCCCTCTACGCCCTCGCCCATCGCGAGGATCTGCAACCGCCGGTGGTGGAAGAATTTAAAAAGCGCACCTTCCACGCCTACGAGCGGCTCAAGCGCCTCAAAAACATCCGCATCGCCTACCCCGCGGGCACCTTCTACCTCTTCGTGGACATTCGCCCCACGGGCCTTACGGAAGACGAAGTGTGGCAAAAACTTTTCGACGAAGCCCACGTGCTTACCGTGAAAGGCTCCGCCTTCGGCGAAAGCGGCCGGGGATTTCTGCGCCTCGCCGTCACCGTCGGCGTGGATGCCATCGACAAAGCCTTCGACCGCATCGAAAAAATGGAAATCTTTCAATAACATATACAGAAATCAGAACCACCGGCTTAGCCGGTGGTTTGTTTTGCCCCTATAAGGGGCTGTTACCGGCAGCACTCTCGTGCTCTGAATTTCTTCCTCTTGCAACAATTCCCCAGTTGGCGCTAAAGCGCCTATTCTCATACTTTATTTGACCTGCTGACCCGTAAACGGATCGATGAATTCCTTCATGCTTATCTGATCCGCCATATAATCTTCTTCCAATTGGTTTTTGATATATTCTTGGATTTTTTCGCATTTTTTCCTGCGGTATCAACGTAATACCCTCTACACCAGAAATGCCTATTTCCATATTTGTACTTTAGGTTTGCGTGTCTATCAAATATGATTAAGCTACTTTTTCCTTTTAAGTATCCCATGATTTGAGATACGCTATATTTCGGTGGAATTCCCAGCAGCATATGTATATGATCCGGACAACATTCCGCTTCGATTATATTTATTCCTTTTCTCTCGCATAGGTCTCTTAATGTTTTTCCTATGTCTTGTTTCAATTTCCCGTATATAACCTGCCGCCTATATTTTGGCGCAAACACAATGTGATACTTACAATTCCAACTTGTATGTGCTAAGCTGTTCTTATCCATATGGATACCTCCTTGATATTTTATTGCCGATAACACAATAATTTTATCATAGGAGGTTCTTTTTTTACTTAAAGCTAAAGCTTTTTACGCCTACCACCAGCATAGCTGGTGGTTTATTCATGCTAAAGCGCACAATAAAAAAGACGCCCCTCCGAAGAGGGGCGTCTTTCGCTCTATTAAACAAAGGAGCACCATCAGACATAGATGAATGGATGTAGGATTCCCTACGCCCCTATTCTATCAGAAAACGGCGTAAGAAGGTAGCCTATAGATAAAAGGTTTGAAATTCCGTAGATATTCTCCGCCGCCGAAAGTATTATTGACCGCTTTTTTATTGCGGATTTATAATAATAAGGTAAAAGCGCCCCGAAACCGGGAAAGGAGAGAATACCCGTGCAAATAAATAAAATCTTCGCTATTATTGCATTTGCCTTTGTCCTATTGAATTTGGAAGGCATTCTTTGGAAGAGCCGATGGGTTGAAAAACATGAAAAAATGATCCGCCTTGTGGCCGCCGTCGTCATGTTGTGCTTTGGACTCTACTATTTGTTTCAATAAAAAGAGAAAAACACCGTTGACAGAACACACCCTCGATGCTACTATATACAAGTCGCCTCGAGCGAGATAAAGCTGTCGAGAAAAAGTTGAAAAAACATCTTGACAGACAGAACTCGACGAGGTATGATATAAAAGTTGTCGCGTAAGACGCGTCAAAAAACTTTTTACAAAGATTTAAAAAGTGCTTGACAAAACGTCCTCTGCGGGATATACTAAATAAGCTGTTTCGTAAGACACAGCGCTGAACCAAGTTAATTAAATGGTATAAGAGATTAAACCATAACAATCTATAAGCTTAAAGCGGAACACAGTCAGTGGATCCGAGCTAAGCAAACTCAAAGTTTTTATTGAGAGTTTGATCCTGGCTCAGGACGAACGCTGGCGGCGCGCCTAACACATGCAAGTCGAGCGATGAACATTGAATGATCCCTTCGGGGTGATTTCGATCGGATTAGCGGCGAACGGGTGAGTAACGCGTGAGGAACCTGCCTCTTACAACGGGATAGCCTCGGGAAACCGGGATTAATACCGTATAAGACTCCGACA
>NZ_JAOQJD010000013.1:0-1548 GCF_025566985.1 Aedoeadaptatus acetigenes | reverse complement strand
TGATGAAGTCAAAGCGTTAGCGGTAAGAGATGGCCTCGCGTCTGATTAGCTTGTTGGCGGGGTAACGGCCCACCAAGGCGACGATCAGTAACCGGCCTGAGAGGGTGAACGGTCACATTGGAACTGAGACACGGTCCAAACTCCTACGGGAGGCAGCAGTGGGGAATCTTGCACAATGGGGGCAACCCTGATGCAGCGACGCCGCGTGAGCGATGAAGGTTTTCGAATCGTAAAGCTCTGTCCTATGGGAAGATAATGACGGTACCATGGGAGGAAGCCCCGGCTAACTACGTGCCAGCAGCCGCGGTAATACGTAGGGGGCGAGCGTTGTCCGGAATTACTGGGCGTAAAGGGTTCGCAGGCGGCATGGCAAGTCCGATGTAAAAGGCGAAGGCTCAACCTTCGTAAGCATCGGAAACTGTCAAGCTTGAGTGAAGGAGAGGCAAGTGGAATTCCTAGTGTAGCGGTGGAATGCGTAGATATTAGGAGGAATACCGGTGGCGAAGGCGACTTGCTGGACTTCAACTGACGCTGAGGAACGAAAGCGTGGGTAGCAAACAGGATTAGATACCCTGGTAGTCCACGCCGTAAACGATGAGTGCTAGGTGTCGGGGGTCATACCTCGGTGCCGCCGTTAACACAATAAGCACTCCGCCTGGGGAGTACGTGCGCAAGCATGAAACTCAAAGGAATTGACGGGGACCCGCACAAGCAGCGGAGCATGTGGTTTAATTCGAAGCAACGCGAAGAACCTTACCAGGACTTGAAATACTAGCGCCCGCTTTAGAGATAAAGTTTTTTCTTCGGAAACGCTAATACAGGTGGTGCATGGTTGTCGTCAGCTCGTGTCGTGAGATGTTGGGTTAAGTCCCGCAACGAGCGCAACCCTTACTTTTAGTTGCCAGCACGTAATGGTGGGAACTCTAAAGGGACTGCCGATGATAAATCGGAGGAAGGTGGGGATGACGTCAAATCATCATGCCCTTTATGTCCTGGGCTACACACGTGCTACAATGGTCGGTACAGAGGGCAGCAAACGAGCGATCGCAAGCGAATCTCAAAAAGCCGATCCCAGTTCGGATTGCAGGCTGCAACTCGCCTGCATGAAGTCGGAGTTGCTAGTAATCGCGAATCAGAATGTCGCGGTGAATGCGTTCCCGGGTCTTGTACACACCGCCCGTCACACCATGGGAGTTGGCAATACCCGAAGCCAGCGAGCCAACCGCAAGGAGGCAGCTGTCGAAGGTAGGGTTAATGACTGGGGTGAAGTCGTAACAAGGTAGCCGTATCGGAAGGTGCGGCTGGATCACCTCCTTTCTAAGGAAATACGCTCTCCCCTGCGGGGGAGAGCGAAAGATGGACAAATCTCTTATACCTTTAATTATGAATCTGCAAGTCGCGTAATCGTCTGTGCAAATCGGACGGGATTCTATTTTTGAACCAAGACAATTGCATATACAATCAAAAACGAGAACATCGTAAAATCAAATCTTCAAATTTAAATTTAAGATTACAATTTCAACGAAATAGATCGTAAGGTCAAGTTAG
>NZ_JAOQJD010000012.1:0-71973 GCF_025566985.1 Aedoeadaptatus acetigenes | reverse complement strand
CCTCGGCGACATGACGCCATACGAATACGGCTCAACACTACTCAACGCATAGGGGTTGACGTGTCCAAATCAATGGGTCCACCTTAGAAGGCCGCATTTTCCCCGCCCCCGGGGCCCCCACCCCTTTTTTGACCGCGCTTAAGCTGAAAGAAAATGCCTGCGGCATTTTCTACTAATTGGGCTGCGTCGCCAACGAGGGAATGTGAATTAGACGAAGAATTCTTATTAGCGAAAAAGAAACTTCGTCCGACTCAAAATCTTCTTTCATCGACGCGGCCCAATACAAATCAAATGCCGACAGGCATTTGCACTGCTAAAAGGCGTTGGGGGTCGAAGGGGATGGGGCCCCGGGGAAGGGGCAGAGGGCGAATCGCAACGCCCTGGCCCCTTCCCCGGGTTTCAGAGCCATAAAAGAACATATTTTAAGCGAAGTAGAAAACACCACGAAATTCCGTCCGCTACGCATTTAAAAAAATCAACCACCACAAAACATACGCCCTTTTTCCCGCCCCCGGAAAGAATCGCGAAGATAAAATTATAATAAAACAATAAGGATCGTGACACACAAATGTAAGTTCCTTGAAAGTTAGAAAAAAACATTAGAAAAACAAACGAAATAGAAAAACACCACGAAACTCCGTCCGCTACGCATTTAACCGGAGTTCAAGGTGGTTTCCTAACCTCGGAAGGAACAATTAAAGGTATGGTGTGCGAGAAAAAAAAATATTATATCTTTTCTTCCCATTCTTTTTCTTTAAACCCAACGAGAACCCCGTCATCATAAATAAGAAGTGGCCGTTTCACCAACATCCCGTCGGTAGACAATAACGCATACTGTTCTTCTTCGCTCATGTCTTTCAACTTATCCTTCAGCCCGAGTTCCCGATACTTCATGCCGCTGGTATTAAAGAAGCGCTTCAGGGGCAAGCCGCTTTTTTCGTGCCAGGCTTTCAATTCCTCCGCCGTGGGATTGTCTTCCACGATGTGACGTTCGGTGTAATCGACGCCCCGTTCGTCCAGCCATTTTTTTGCTCTCTTGCAGGTGGTGCATTTGGGATAGTGAATAAATAACATACTTTCTCCTTTCATCGACTCGTGTCACTTAGTGGCGTTCAAATCGTTTTTTATTAACGACCGTCATTGCGAGGCCCACAAGCAACAAGGCCATGGCGGCGAGGAGGATGGGCCGCGTTCCTTCTTTTTCCAATAAAATGCCGGCGGCTGTGGTTCCCGCCATAATGGCGAAATTAAATGCCATGGACTGCACGGCATTGGCTACGGCCACGCCTTCGGTGACCTGCCGGGCCGTGGCCGTTTGAAACATGCTGCTCATGGCGCCGAAGCCCAGGCCCCAGAGGACGAAGGCGGCGTGAAATAAGATCACGGATCCGCCGAAGCAGAAGGCGGCCATGGTGGCCGCGCCGGAAAGGTACAGGACCACGAACATGCCGTACAAGTGGCGATCGATGTAGATCATCGAAAGGATCACGGCCAAAATCGATCCCGCGCCGAAGAAAAGTTGCGCCACGGCCACGCCCAGGTAGTTCACTTCAGCCACCAGATTCGTCACGTAGGTGTAGACGCCGTAATTTGCGCCCACAGCCAAAAAGGTGAGGGCAATCATGACGAGCACGCCCGGGTTTTGAAGCATGGAAAGAGGCGAATTGCCTTTGCTCCGCGCCTCGCCCGCCACTTTCGGAAGCGCCGCCCGCGAAGCCGCGGCAATCACCGCCGGCGCGACGGCCAGAACGAAAAAGGACGCACGGTAGCTGAATTTGGTGCCGATCCAGGTCATCAGGGGCAGCCCCAAGCTCATGCCCACGGTAATGCCCGACATAATAATGGCCACGGCCCGCCCCTGATCGCCCTCGTCCACCAGGGCCATGCCGTAGGCCGTGATCATGGGCCAGAGGGTGCCGGCGCAAATGCCGCCTAAAAAGCGGCCCGCCAGGGCCACTTCGTAATTCGGCGCCAGAGCCACGACGCCGTTGGCCACAGCAAAGCCGAGCAAGAGAATCACCAAAAGGCGCCGCCGCTCAAAGGGCACCGTCCACGCCACCAGGGGCAAACCGAAAATCGCCGAGGCGATGGCATAAGATCCCACCAAGCCCCCTGCCTTTGCCGTACTCACGCCGAAAGCCTCGCTCATTTGCGGCAAAACCCCGGAGGGCACGAGCTCGCAGAGAATGGCCAAAAGCGTCACCGTGGCCATGAGGAGCAATAGGGGCGCGTTCTTTTTACTGTTTCTTGTATTTTCCAAAACGACCTCCAAAAACTTTAGTCTGCCTTATTCTATCAAAAGATCGCCGAAGACGGAATTTTTCTCGCAAAAAAAGCCCCGAAGCCGGGATTTCTCGATCCGACTTTCGGGGCAGTGTAAAAGCTCTTTTTAGTGATTTTGTTTTTGATTCAAAGAGCAGCAATCCAGAGGTGCGTCTCCAAAGGTTTTCTTATTTTCTTCGCCCAATTTATTTAAAAAGTGTTTCCATCTGTTCTTAATCGCTTCGATAAATTTCATCCTTTCGCCTCCTCAACGAATCCGCTGTGTACTACGTTTATTTAATTCATACCAATTAAATCTCTATTTCAATCACACGACCGAAAAAACATTGTATCTTCAGAAAAAAAGGACCCCGAAAAGCCCTTTTGGAGTAGCCTAGGCCAAGTGGCGTTCTTCTTCTAAACCGACCCGCTCGTCCATTTTCATTCGAATCTTCTCGAATCGATTCAGATGCACCGCGTGACTGAAATTGGCCATAAGTAAATCGTAGGAAGAATCGAAGTAATTCTTTACGCCGGGCTTCGCGCTCATGCCGGCCATCATGTAAATAAAGTAGAGCCCCTGCAAAATGGCCCGCGTCACCAGAGGATCGCCGCCGGAATAGAAAATAATTTGACTGAAAACCGAGTAAAGCTCGTCTTCCACAGAATAGCTTTGGTAAATGATCTTTGTATCCCCGTCCTCTTTCAGGACGATAAACTGATTGGCCGTGGAGAGGAGTTTGCCGAGGAGCGTGGAAATTTTATTGACACAGGCCACCGCCGTGTTCGGGTCCTTCGTCCCCGGACTCAGGGCCAAGACGGAAATCTCCGTGAGAATCACCAGGCCGTGATGGTAGTCGTCTTGAATATTTTTAAAAACATTGATCACCATGGCCCCGCCGACGACATCGATCAAATCTTCGATTTCGTCTCCACTGAGATTCTTTCCGCCGAAAAGCTTCAACACACCCACAGACTCCCCTTCCGTGGCGTATTCGCCGATTCGTTTTTTAATGGTAAATTCGGCCTTGATCCCGTCCAGCGCCTTTAAAATCGCCTCGGTTTGAATGTCGTAAAGGTACCCCGTCGTCGCGGCCAAGACGGGAAACTCCTTCGCGTCCTTGTCGTCCTCGTAGCGCTTCGCACTTTCCCGACGGGCGACCTCCCCATCGATCAAGGCGTCGCAATCCGTGTACACCCCTTCGATAATGTTCGATATTTTGATGTTTTCAAGCACCTGTTTCGCAAAGACGATAAAGCCGATCATGGCCACAATGGCATAGGCGATGGCGAAACTCCCCGCCATGACGTGGTCCTCCGCCGCCACATTTTGAAGCAGGAGAATGCTGATAATCGAATAGAAAAAGCCGCTGATAAAAATGCCGAAGAGGCCCAAGACATCGGTGCGGTCGATAAAGGTTTGGAGCATGCGCGGGGACACGCTGCTGCTGTATTTGTTCAGCACCGTGACGATCGTCGTAAAAGAAAAAATACTAATGGTCAGAAAGACGCCGGAAATATTGGAGAGAAAATCCATGGTTACATCCGCGGACAAAAGCAATTGATCCGGCACACGGGCCTTCAGCTCGGGGTACCCATGGTCGAAAACCCACGTCAAAAGGAGGAGTGCCATCGTCAATGCCACATATTTCATCATCTTAAACAAGTTCTTTTCGTTAATAAACCATAATTTGATTTTCGCTCCCATGAACCGTCCTTTCTCAACCGCGCGCACATATACAGTAAATAGTTTACCATGTTTGGATGACGCACGGGAAATCCTGCAGAAATAAAGTACTTTATTGCAAGCGAACGAATCCCGACAAAAAAAAAGAAGCGATTCGCATAAAAACGAATCGCTTCTTTTTTTACTTGTCGTAGACAAAGGAATGGCTCGTCACCTTATCCTTACAGTCACCATCCCCCTAAGCATAGGAAATAATATTAATCATGGTCAGCGTCTCTTTCGTTTTGTTCCGATAGCTGTGGGGTTCATTTGCCGTGAAGTAGATAGCGTCGCCGCTGTGTATTTCGTGGATCTCCTCGCCGATGGTCAGTTCCAGGGTGCTGCCGAAGACAATAATGTATTCTTCCGTGCCGGTGGCGTGGGGCTCGGAATGGCTGCATGCGCCGGGATCCAACTCGATATATAAAATCTCGAAATTGCGGTTCTCATCTATGGGAAAATAGGGATACATGCGAAACAATCCGTCTTCATTTTTGACGATGTTCACCGATTCCTTGTCCACGCGCATGACATGCTCTTTGCTCTGCTCGATTAAGGCCGTAAAGGGCACGTGCAGGCCGGAGGCAAGCTTCCATAGGGTGGAGATGGAGGAATTGGTTTCGGCGCGTTCGATTTGTCCGATCATGCTTTTGCTGACGCCGGAGATCGACGCCAGCCGGTCCATGCTCAGCTTTTGATCTTCTCGAATCTTTTTTATATTTTTCGCAATGGTTTTACAGATAAAGTCCGTTTCGTTTTTCATTTGCGGCTCCTTTTCACGGGCCCTTCCGCCATGCTGCGGCACCCGATTGTTTTTGGCGATGGCTTCGTAAGCCAAGTCTATGTTTTATTTTAGCATAGTTTTATTCGGTGCCCATGCTTTTAAAATTGGAACTGAAAAAATCCTTCCATGGATTGACAAAACAGAAATAAGCCCATATACTTAGGTTGTGCAATATAATGTTCTTGTTGTTCTGAATACTGTCCAACACCTCTGCTTTCTTTACTGTCTGTTAGGAGGATAAAAAATGACCATGACGAAACGAATCGAAAAAATTCGCGACAATTACGTCAACACGAAGCCCCATATTTCTTATGAACGCGCCTGGAGTTGGACGAAGTCTTTCAAAGAGAGCGAAGGGCTTCCCCACATTCTTCGCGTCGGGAAGGCCTTCAAGGCCACCTGCGAAGAAATTTCCGTGAATATTTGGGAGGGCGAGCTCATCGTCGGCACAAGCGGCGAATTTCGCAAGACCGCCATTTTAACACCGGAATTCGGTTGGCAATGGATCGACGAAGAGATCGACACCTTCCCCGAACGCAAGCAAGATCCCTACGATGTGACGCGGGGGCAAGTTCAATTTATTAGAGAAAATATTTTTCCTTACTGGAAGGGAAAGTCCGTGGAGGAAGCCTTCCTCGTCCGCACCTCCGATGAAACGAAAAAGATCGGCGTGGACACGGGATTTTTAGATACGGACTCGAAATGGCGAAACGGCATCGGCGAAATTTCTCCCGATTACATCGACGTGCTCCTTCCCAAGGGCTATGCGGGCATTAAAAAAGATGCCGAAATGCATTTAGCGCAACTGGACGAGGCCGTGGCGGAAGATAAGAAGAAGATCGATTTTTATAAATCCATCGTCCTTATTGCCGAGGGCATGATGATTCTGGGCAGCCGCTATGCGGAAAAGGCCCGAGAGATGGCGACCGAGGAAACGGACCCCCTGCGGAAAAAGGAATTGGAAGAGATCGCCGAAATTTGCACCCATGTTCCGGCCAATCCGCCGAAAAATTTCCGCGAGGCCATTCAATTTGTTTGGTTTGTGCAATTAGGCGGCATTCTTTCGGAAAATCCATTGGCTTGGAACCCCGGCCGCTTCGACCAGTACATGTATCCCTATTACGAAGCGGATTTAAAAGCCGGGGCCATCGACTACGACACGGCCCTGGAATATGTTCAATGCCTTTGGTTGAAGTATTCGGAATGGGCTTGGACCATTTCTAAAAACACGGCGAGCTTCTTTGCGGGCTACACGAATTTTGAAAACCTGACCATCGGCGGAACGAAGGTGGACGGTACCGATGCCACCAATGCCATTTCCTACATGGCCATTCAGGCCACGAAGGAATGCATGACGCACCAGCCAACCCTCAGTTGCCGCATTCATCCCGATTGCCCCACGGAATTTATGGAGGCAGTCACCGAATTAGTATCCACCGGCTGCGGCTTCCCCGCCATTCACGGGGACCGCACGGGCTACCAAATGCTCTCGAACTTAAACTACGAGCCGGAAGATGCCAAGGACTGGAATAACTGCGGCTGCGTCGTGCCCCACTCGAGAAAAACCTTTCAATGGACCTCCGCCGCAAGCATCAGCTTTGCCGCAGCCCTGGAATTTGCATTAAACGAGGGCAAAAGCCGCCTCTCCGGTCAATCCGTTTCCCTCCACGAGAAGGACCCCAAGACCTTTACCTCTTTCGATGAAGTGATGGCCGCTTGGAAAAAGCAGTTTAAATACATGGTCAAACAAGGGGTCATTTCCCTAATCACTGCCCAGGAAATTCATAGAGAAATCGGCCACCGACCCTTTATGTCCGCTTGCAATGAATCGTGTTTGGAAAAGGGACAAGATTTGGTCGACGGCGGCGCAAAATACAACATCGGTCCGGTATTTACAGGCGTCGGCCTTTCGGTCACGGCCAATTCCCTGGCCGTCATTAAAAAACTGGTCTTTGATCAGGGCAAGTACACCCTTTCGGATATGATCGACGCCATCAATGCCGACTGGGAAGGCTACGAAAACTTAAGACAAGAGGCCCTCGCCTGCCCGAAGTACGGCAACGACGACGCCTACGTTGATGCCATTGCCAAGAGCCTGGAATCTTTCTTCTATGACGAAGTCACGGCACACAAAGACCTCTACGGCAATCGCTTTGTTACCGCCTTCATGGGGATTTCCAACTACCTGCCCACGGGCAAAGTCTTGGGCGCCACGCCGGACGGTCGCTACGCAAAAGATCCCATCAGCGAAGGCGTTTCTCCCTACACGGGCACGGATACCTCCACCTGCCTCGCGGCATTACGCAGCGCGGCAAAGATGGAACACGACATCCACAGCGGCGGCACCCTGCTGAACCTGCGGCTGAATCAAGATTTGGTCAAGACCAAGAGAGGCCGCTCCAATCTCGGCGCCATGCTTCAATCCTACTTCGCCATCGGCGGATTCCACGTTCAATTCAATTGCATTTCCAACGACGTGCTCTTGGACGCGCAAAAACATCCCGAAAAATATAGAAGCCTCTTGGTTCGCGTCGCCGGCTATTCCGCTCAATTTACAAATCTTTCTAAAGAGATGCAAGATTCCATTATGGCGAGAAACGTACACGAGGCCTTCTAATGGGCACCACCGGCTATATCATGGAGCTACAGCCCTTTAGCGTCAACGACGGCGACGGCATTCGCACCACCGTCTTTATGGCCGGCTGCCCCCTGCGCTGTAAGTGGTGCGCCAATCCGGAAGGGCGGGATAACAAGATCAAAATCGGCTGGTACAGGCGCAAATGCATCGGCTGCGGCAAATGCGTCGAGGCGTGCCCCGAGCATATCGGCATCGACTTAAACAAGGAGCGCAGCAAGTGTGTCGCCTGTGGCCGTTGCACCGAAGTCTGCCCCACTGGGGCGCGCAGCTACATGGTGCGCAAAGTCGATTCCGACGATATCGTTGAAGCCGTCAAAAAGGATCGCCTCTTCTATGCCATGAGCGGCGGCGGTATTACCTTCTCCGGCGGCGAACCCACGGCACAGCCCGCATTTCTCGACGAATTAACGAAAGAAATCTACGATTTAGGCTATTCCATGGCCATAGAAACCTGCGGCTACTTCGATTTCGACGCGGTGAAACCGTCTTTGGAACGCATGGACATGATTTTCATGGATCTGAAACACGTGGACCCCGCCCTTCATAAAAAATACACCGGCGTCCGCAACGAAAAAATTCTGGATAACATGACGAGATTACAAGAACTGAATAGCGATATTGTGATTCGCATCCCGGTTATCGGAAGCGTCAACGACGGGGAGGAGACGATCCGAAAAGCCACCCGATTCGTTCATGAAAAGATACCGAAAGCGAAAATGGAGCTCCTTCCCTATCATCCCTTTGGCCATATCAAATATGAAGCCATCGGCGCGACGATTGATCAGGATGCCTTTTACAGGCCCGCCCCCGAGGCCATGAACCTGCTAAGAGCCATCGTCAAAGACGAAGGTGTCTCCCTCATCGACTTTCGCTAACCCCTGTTTTCCGACAATTCAAACGCCCTGAAAGACGAAGCGCCAAGGCAGCGCTTCTCTTTTATATTTTCCCTCCCTTCATTTTTTCTCTGGTTCCCTACGAACAAATCGATTATAATCAGAGCCATAAGGAGGGGCCTATGGACGAGAAAAGAAAGCTCAAATTCACCTTTTACTCCTTTGCGTTTTTGCTCATCTTCGGCATGATCGGCTACAAAATTCTGCTGGATGTGGATTTCGTCGACGCCTTTTACATGACTGTGATCACCATTTCCACAGTAGGCTTCGGCGAGGTCGGAACCACCAGCAATGCTTCCGAAATGTTTTCGGTCCTGATGATTTTTTTAGGCGTGGGCGTTGTAGGCTATGCCTTTTCCACGGTGGTGGCCATGTTCGTCGAAGGAAAAGTGGGAGATTTGTGGAAGGGGAGTAAAATGGACAGAAAAATTTCCGCACTTAATGATCACTACATCATTTGCGGCTCCGGCGAATTGGCCGAGGTCATCATCAATAAATTTATTCACGAAGAAATGGCCTTCGTCGTCATTACCGACAATCGGGAAGACCTGGACGATTACAGTCACCACGACATTTTGGTCGTGGAAGGCCATTCCACGGAAGAAAGCGTGCTGGAACATGCCGGCATCGCCCGGGCCAAGGGACTTTTGGCGACGCTGGATTCCGAGGTGGATAATATCGTCACCGTGCTCACGGCGCGGAACATGAACAAAGACATTTACATTATCGCCAATTCCGTGAGCAAATCGGGCAACGACAAATTATTAAAGGTAGGCGCCGACAAAACCCTCTCCGCCGTGGAAATCAGCGGCAAGCGCATGGCATCGCTCATGATCAAGCCCAACATCATTAATTTCCTCGACGTGGTCACCCGAATCGGCGACGTGGAGCTGGACCTGGAGGAAGTGATGGTTTATCCGGGCTCCTACCTGGAAAACAAAAATTTAATCGAAGCGGAAATCCCCGGAAAAACAGGCCTCGTGATCTTGGCCATTAAGCAAAAGGAAGACGGAAAGTTGCTCTTCAATCCCCCGGTGGACTACACCTTTCAAATCGGCGACGTGCTCATCGTCTTGGGACGGGAAGAACAGATCGACAAGTTGCGCCACTTAGGCGACGAAATGAAAGATGATATAGAAACTGAAGGAAAATAATTTCAGGCGACCGCAATCGGTCGCCTGTTTCCGTTTCCACGTAAGATTCAGTACCGAACTTCTTTTCTTTCCGCCTACAAAACCCCATTTTCAGCTGTTTTCCATTGCACTATAAATCGCTCATTATCCCGCATTATTTCCCTCTTATGCTTGTTAAATTAAAATTTAATTCGACAATGTCGTCAAATTCGTTTACTAAAGTAAAACGTTATATTATAATTGGAATGGTACATAGGAATCCTCGGATCCCATGCACGCATATGATTTTTTTAAGGAGGAGAACATGATAAACAAAAAGGTACGACTACTGTCGGTCCTCATCGCATGCGTTATGTTGCTCGCAGCTTGTGGCGGCGCAGCAAACAATGGCGCAAACAAGAATGCTGAAGGCCAAACGGCTTCAAGCGAATCCGGCGGAACGAAGATTTTACGCACCAACAACAAATCTGAACCGGGCTCCTTGGACCCGGCCATCATCAAGGGTACCCACGAATCCTTCGTCGTCTACCACGCATTTGAAGGTTTGATGCGCTACGACGAAAACGATAAGCTCGTTCCCGCACAAGCTGAATCTTACGAAGTATCTGACGACGGCATGACTTACACCTTCAAGCTGCGCGACGGCTTGAAATGGTCCAACGGCGATCCCTTGACTGCCAAGGATTTCGAATATGCATGGAAGCGCGTTATCGATCCGAAATTGGCTTCGGACTATTCTTTCCAAATCACCACCTATGTAAAGGGTGCGGAAGAATACTATAACGGCAAAGGCTCCATCGACGATGTCGGCATTAAGGCCCTGGACGACAAGACCCTCGAAGTTCAATTAAAGGCTCCGACCCCCTACTTCCTGGACATCACCGCGTTCTACACCTTGCTCCCCGTTAACGAAAAGGTCGTTAGTGCAAATCCCGACTGGGCAAAAGATCCTCAAAGCACGGAATTTGTATCCAACGGTGCCTTCAAGATTACGGAATGGAACCACAAAGAAAACATCAAGATGGTTAAGAACGAAAATTACGTGGATGCCGACAAGGTCAAGTTAGACGGCCTTCAATTCGACATTTTGGAAGACGACAACACGGCTTACCAAAAATACGAAGGCGGCGAATACGATGTACTCGTTCAACCGGCACCGGCTGTTACGGCAAAGGCTGTACAATCCAAGGATCCTGAACTTGAATTAGGGAAGGACTTGGGTGTTTACTACTTTGAATTCAACACCACGAAGAAACCCTTTAACAACGCGAATGTCCGCAAGGCCCTCTCCATGGCCCTCGACCGCAAGACCATCGTTGAAAACATCACCCAAGGCGGCCAAATGCCGGCTGAAGGGATCATTCCTTACGGTTTGAACGACGATGCAGGCAAAGACTTCCGCAAAGCCAACGGCAACCTCATTACGGAAGATAAAGCAAAGGCAAAAGAACTCCTGGAAAAAGGCCTGAAAGAAGAAGGCATGACCATGGAAGACTTCAAAAACTGCACCCTCTCTTACAATACCGATGAAGCACACAAGAAGATCGCCCAAGCATTGCAAGAAATGTGGAAGCAAAACCTCGGCGTGGAACTGAATCTTGAAAACATGGAATTCCAAGTATTACTGGATAACCGCAAGGCCGGTAACTTTGAAATCGCTCGTGCCGGTTGGATGAGCGACTACAAAGACCCGATGAGCATGTTGGATCTCTTTATGACCGACAATCCGCAAAACGACTCCAGATGGTCGAACAAGGAATTTGACGCCCTCTTGAAGAAGGCTGCATCCACCGGCGATCAAAAGGTTCGTATGGACAGCATGAAGGCTGCAGAAAAGATCATGATGGAAGAAATGCCCGTCATCCCCGTTTACTTCTATACGCAACCCAGATTGCAAAAGCCCAATGTCACCGGCGTTTATAAACCGCTTCTCGCTTATCCGAGATTTATCTACGCAGATATCGAAGCGAAATAATAAACCCAAGATCAATTAAATGACAGGGATAATAATAGAGAGAACCGAAAGCTGGTTCTCTCTATTGTTCATCTCGGTTCCATTTTATGTAAAACGGAAAGGACGCACGATGAAAAAATTTGTGTTGAAGCGATTGCTCATGGCAATTGTCACGATGTGGGTCATCATCACCATCACATTCGTGATCATGCACGCCGTGCCGGGCGATCCCTTCGCGCGAGAAGGAAAAATGCCGGAACAGGTGTATCAAAACTTGCGCGCACAATATGGTTTAGATAAGCCCCTAGGCGAGCAATACGTTATCTATTTAAAGAATATTATGAAAGGCGACTTCGGCAAGTCCATGAAGTCTCAAGCCGAAACTGTTAACCAAATGATCAAGCGCGGTGCACCCGTGTCGGCGCAAATCGGTTTGCAGGCCTTTATTATCTCCATGATTTTGGGCCCGGCCCTGGGAAGCATCGCCGCTTTATACCAAAACAAACTGCCTGATTACATCACCATGATCATCGCCATCATCGGCATTTCGGTGCCGAGCTTTATTTTTGCCACCCTGCTGGTGCAGTTCGTGGCCAAGCAGGTGGCGTGGCTACCCATTAGCGGCTGGGGCACCTTCAGCCACTCCATACTACCCTCCCTCTCACTGGCCCTCATGCCCATTGCGGCCAGCGCGCGGCTCATGCGCTCTTCCATGCTGGAAGTATTGGGCCAAGACTACATTCGCACCGCCCGCTCCAAGGGCCTGTCGAAATTTAAAGTCATTATGGGCCACGCCGTAAGAAACGCCATTTTGCCCGTGGTCTCCACTTTGGGTACCACCCTTTCAGGCCTTTTGACCGGTTCGTTCGTTATTGAAAAAATCTTCGGGGTCCCCGGCTTGGGCAACTTCTTAATCTCCTCGGTTACCAACCGGGATTACACCCTGATTATGGGCACGACGATCTTCTATTCTTTCGTGCTGATTATTCTTCTCTTGATCGTTGACATTCTCTATGTGGTCATCGATCCCAGAATTCAATTGACGGGAGGGAAGCGATGAAAAACGAAACGACCTTTAGTCCCATCGATCCTTCTCTCTTTACCCCGGCTCGAAAAGACGACAACAAGGAGCGCATCACCCGCCCGGTCATCGGCTATTGGACCGATGTGTTCCGCCGCCTGCGCCAAAACAAATTGGCCATGGTGGGCTTGATCACGATTATTCTACTATTAATCATGGCCTTCGTCGGCCCGTCCATCGTGGGATTCGATTACTCCACCCAAGATTATGCCCGCCAAAACATGGAACCGAACAGCATCAATCTCTTCGGCACCGACGAACTGGGCCGCGACCTCTTTACCCGGGTCTGCTACGGGATTCGCTACTCCCTCTTGATCGGGATCTTGGCCGCCGCCATGGACTTTGTCGTCGGCGTCACCTACGGCGGCGTCGCCGGCATGGCCTCCGCCCGCGTGGACAACATTATGATGCGGATTGCGGAAGTGGTCTACGCCATCCCCTATTTGCTCATCGTGATCCTGATCTCGGTTATGTTGTCAAACGAACAGGGCGCCAGCCTCTTTACCCTGGTTCTTGCCATGAGTATTACGGGCTGGGTGCCCATGGCCATTATGGTCCGCGGCCAGGTGCTGCAGCTTCGCGAAAACGAATACGTCACCGCCGCCCGCTCCCTCGGTGCGGACAAGGGCTATATTTTAAAGAAGCACATTATCCCCAACACCTTGGGCCCCATTCTCGTTAACATTACCCTCACCGTGCCCCGCGCCATTTTCTCGGAGGCCACCCTGAGCTTCATGAGCTTGGGTCTGCAACCGCCCCAACCCTCCTTGGGCGTGCTCTCCAACGACGGCCTCGGGGTCATGGGGATCGGCCTCTTTTATCAAATCTTCTTCCCGGCTCTCATGATCTCTCTTATCATGTTCTCTTTTAACGTGCTGGGCGACGGTTTGAGAGACGCCCTGGACCCGAGACTTAGAAAGTAGGTGGCATCGTGACAAACAATATTTTGGAAATACAAGATTTATCCGTCTCCTTCGCCACCTTCTTCGGCGAAGTGGAAGCCGTGCGCCACGTGTCTTTTTCCGTAGGAAAGGGAAAGACCCTGGCCATCGTCGGCGAAAGCGGCTGCGGCAAGAGCGTTACGGCCAATTCCGTGATGCGTCTGTTGCCCCAACCGCCGGCCCTCTACAAAACGGGCAAAGTGCTTTTTAACGGCGACGACCTGCTGACGAAGACGGAAAAGGAAATGACCGCCATTCGCGGAAATAAAATCGCCATGGTCTTCCAAGACCCGATGACCAGTCTAAACCCCACCATGAAAGTGGGCGCACAAATCATCGAAGGCGTAAAACGCCACAAAGACATTTCAAAAGAAGAGGGCGAAAAGCTCGCCATCGAGATGCTTAAAAAAGTGTCGGTGCCCAATCCGGAAAAGCGGATCAACCAATACCCCCACGAATTCTCCGGCGGGATGCGCCAACGCGTCATGATCGCCATTGCCATGGCCTCCAACCCTCATCTGCTTATCGCCGACGAGCCCACCACGGCATTGGACGTGACGGTGCAGGCGCAAATCTTAAAGCTTATGAAAAAGCTGAAAGACGACATGGACGCCTCCATCATCATGATCACCCACGACCTGGGCGTCGTCGCCGACATGGCTGACGATGTCATCGTCATGTATGCCGGCGAAGTCATTGAGGAGGGCACGGTGGACGAAATTTTCGCCGCGCCCAAGCATCCCTACACGGTGCGCCTTCTGGCTGCCGTGCCGCAACTGACCATGGACAAGGAAGAAACCCTCCATGCCATTGAAGGAACGCCGCCGGATCTGTACAAACCGCCGGAAGGCTGCGGCTTCTACGATCGCTGCTCCGAAGCCATGCGCATTTGCGAAAACCAAAAACCCGAATTCATCGAACACAGCGAAGGCCACCGTTGCCGCTGCTGGAAGTACCACCCCTCCTATCCGAAAGCGAAGGAGTTGACACATGAATGAACCCATTCTGCAGGTAAAAAACCTGTCCAAACACTTTAAAGTAGAAAGCGGCTTTCTCCAAGCCGTGGACGGATTAAATTTCGACATCTACAAAGGCGAAACCTTCGGCCTCGTCGGCGAAAGCGGCTGCGGCAAATCCACCGCCGGCCGCACCATCCTGCGCCTCTACGAGCCCACATCAGGCGAGGCCATCTTTGAAGGGCAAAACATCTACGACTTAAGCCCCAAAGAAATGAAAGAGCACCGCAAAGAAATGCAAATGATCTTTCAAGACCCCTACGCCTCCCTGGACCCGCGGATGACCGTGGAAGAAATCATCGCCGAGCCTTTGGTTATCTACGGCATCGGCAACAAAAAAGAGCACAGAGAGCGCGTCATCGAGCTCCTGGAAATGGTGGGCCTAAGCGCCGAGCACAGCCTCCGCTTCCCCCACGAATTTTCCGGCGGGCAAAGACAGCGGATCGGCATCGCCCGTTCCCTGGCCCTAAAACCCAAATTCATCATCTGCGACGAGCCCATCTCCGCCCTGGATGTCTCCATTCAGGCGCAAGTCGTGAATCTTCTGAAAGACGTGCAAAAGAAACTGGGCCTCACCCTGCTCTTTATCGCCCACGACCTTTCCATGGTGCGCTACATTTCCGACCGCGTCGCGGTTATGTATCTGGGCAAGCTCATGGAAGTCGGCACCACGGAAGACTTCTACAGCAATCCTCTGCACCCCTACACGAAAGCCCTCCTTTCGGCCATCCCCATCGCCGATCCCGACGAGCAACGCAAGCGCGTGCAAATCGAATTGGAAGGCGACGTGCCGAGCCCCATCAACATGAAGCCCGGCTGCCGCTTTGTGGATCGCTGCCCCTACGGCGACGATACTTGCCGCGGAAGAGACCCCGAAATGGAAGAAATCCTCCCCGGCCAATACGTGGCCTGCTTCAAAGTGCGGGAAATCAATAAAGATCGACTGTAAAAAGAGAAGACCCCTGCGGCAACTGCACCGCGGGGGTCTTTTTGTTGGGGAGATTGATTAATTCTGAAATATCCTTTGGAGTAGATCAATCGCCTTAGAGTAATCTCCTCATTAAATGATTTTTGCTTTTTGATTTCCGTGGTTCTTCATTCTGCGGAGGGCTACTACGAACTACTACAAACTACTACAAACTACTACAAACCGCTACAAACCGCTACAAACCGTTACAAACCGCTACAAACCGCTACAAACTACTACAAACTACTACAAACTACTACAAACTACTACAAACTACTACAAACTACTACAAACTACTACAAACTACTACAAACTACTACAAACTACTACAAACTACTACAAACCGCTACGAGGATTATTACACCACTGATTATCTCTTAATTCTTTCTAATAAGTGGTTAACGTATAGTATTGCTTAGGATCTTGTTTGGAATTTCCATGCCAACGAAGAACTTCTTTCTTTGTCAGCCCTCGTAATAATTTACGCGCTGTGATGTGGCTCATATCAATAATTTCTGAGGCTGTTTTTACTGTAATCCGCCCATTTCCATACAAATATGCCAGAATTTTTCGTTCGTTTTCATTGAATTGATAAATGTCTAATTTTTTTCCAGGTCATCAATATGATCATCCATACGCAACCTTCGGGAAGCGTAGTTGTTCTCTAATTTCAATTGAAGCGCGTAAGGATTTGGTTGACTATACGTAGGCTCATTGAGATAAAAGTCCGCCATTTCATCATAAATGCGGTTTACACCTTCATTCAACTCACGGACCCAACCGAAATTTACAAGAGCCCGAGCGATTCTCGGATTTCTGGCATAACGTGTGTAACGCATATTTTCTAAAGTCACAATATTCGGTAATGAACCGGGGCTAAAAATCTCCAAGCGATCATCAAACATGCTGACACGAATATGATCGCCGCGAACAGAATAATCACAACGACTACGACGCATGTATACGACCATTGGCGAAGAAAGCGGAAAAAGTTTCCTCCAATTTCATCTGAACGAAATTTTGAGATCCCTGCCACATAATTATAGCCGGGGATTCTCTTCCCTTAAATTTTGTGGAGGTAAATCTTTATATCTACCTCGTCCAGCCGCGCCTCCACGGCCTTTAAATCGATCCTTTCCCGGCGATTCTTTTTCGCCTGAATCAAATCCTTTTTTCTACGCAAACGAAGGTAGTCGCAGGACAGATACGTCGGATTCCCGGGAAATGTGTTTCCGCTATTCTATCCAGCTGACGGGCGATTTCCTCAAAGGGAAGGTTCAAGTCCAAGGTCTTCACGCTTATCCGATTCCCGTGCATTTGATACACGTGATCGGGCTGAATCAATGCGTCCGTCCTGGCATAGAGCACCATTCCCGAAACGGTATTCTCCCTTTCGCCGAATTGGTATTCGCGATTTTTGACATAGGTAAATATCTGATACAGATTATTCGAATGAACCGTATGTTTATTGAATCGTACCCAGGTCGTATTCGCATAGTATTTCGCGTCAATAATCAGCACCGTGTTCTCTCTTTCGAGGTGAATGTCGCTCTGCATCACGGGAAGCATATCGTCGTAGCCGTCATCTAAAGACCAGGGGATTTGGGAAGCGGCGGCTGAAAGCCCGGGGTAGTGCTTTTTATAGTATTCCAAAATAAACTTCTCATAGAGACGACTCATTCTCTGCTCATCGAGATAGTCCATGACCTTCGTCGTGCCGTCAACATTCGTATGGAGCAAACCTTTTACGACAAAATAACAGATGGAGATCAACATCTGATAAGTCTGATTGTACCGATTGTATTGCAGATTCCAATTTACCTTATATAAATTGATGGGCGTGACATCGGCAAAAAATACCATAAGCTTGTGCAGTTCTTGTTTCCTTTTTCCGGTAATATCCCCACGAAGAAGCAGCGCCACCGTCGATTTAATGATTCGATTCATCGTGGTGTTTGCGGAAAAATCATCGTATGTGCAGGTCAATCGCTTCCTGAGCATGCTGTTTGTCTTAATCGACTCTCCCATGTCGATTTTCCCCCGAACGGAAGATCGCTCCTCGGTTTGAAGCAGGTACTCTTTCCCCAACCCGCGCTTCAACTGAAAGGCGATGCCCTTAGCCAAAATCGCCGCCATTAACTCCGCCGTGTTGTTAAATTCTTCCGTGGCAATCTTTTTGAATCCCTGTCGATTCAGGGCTTGAAAGGCGTAGGACAGCATGTAATAAATGTTTCGTACCGGGATCACTGAATCGCGCTCCTTAATCTGCCGATCCAATTTTCCACCTTTGTCGGCTCATCGAACCAATACTCCTTCAAGAGCGGAATCAGCTCATATTCCACAATGCCGGACAAGACTTGCTCGTCAATTGTCTCCGCCGAAAGGTTGCAGAAATAACTGTGACCGATGCAAAAGCCTTCCCCTAAGGATTCGTCTATGGAAATAGCGTTGTTTAGATTTTCCACACAGGCGATCAATCGATCAAATTTTTCATTTTCTAAGCCAAGTTTATACGCTTCGAATCCGTCCGTCGCAAATCCGGGCTTGATTTCGAAAAAGGCGAACCGCCTTCTCAATGCGTAATCCAGCATGGCCAAGCTGCGATCCGCCGTGTTCATCATACCGATGATGTAAACATTTTTGGGCACGGAAAACTTTTCGTCGGAGTATAAGAGCTGCAAGGACACGCCCCGCTTGTCATTCTCTATAAGCATAAACAACTCGCCGAATATTTTACTCAAATTCCCCCGGTTAATTTCATCGATAATAAAGAAGTAGTCGTTGTCGCCGTCGATTTCTGCTTTTTTGCAAAAGTTATAGAAAGCGCCGCGCCGCAGCTCGAATCCGTCGGCGGAAGGCCTGAAGCCCATAATGAAATCCTCATAGGAATAGCTCTGATGGAACTGGATCATCATCACTCGTTCCACATCTTTCTCTCCCATCATCGAAAAGGCCAACCGCTTGGCGGCAAAAGTCTTCCCGACGCCGGGCGCGCCCTGCAAGACAATATTTTTCTTGATCCGCAAAATGCCGATTAATTTCTCGTATTCTTCCTCCGACATATAAACATCAGACAAAAAATCGTCCTTTGTATAGTGCGGATAGATCTTTTCTACCTCTTCTACGTCCTCTTCGGACTCATTTTCAAAAATGTCTTTGAGCTTTTCTACATAATCCGAATAAGGCGTAATATCAGTCAGGGTCTTCGTGACCGCTTTTCCCGGATGGGGCCAGTCGCCGCGGTGAGTCCAATCGACTTGGCGAATATGCTTAAACTCATCGTTTCTTGAGCCGTCGAATTCGTAATCCGACATGACAACGCCGCGGCCGATCAACCGGTGCATGCCTTTTTTCACAAAAACGACATCGCCTATTTTCATCTCATTGGCAAATTGCCAAGTTAAATGGGCAGAATTTATGTAGGAAAGGCTTTCGTCATAAATCTCCTTCATTTTTGCCTTCATGGCGTCCTTGCTGTCATAGGCGGTCAGATCACCCATCCCGCCCCAGCCGATGGCCATGATGCCGGAATTGTAAAATTCATCCCACAAACCGGAACCTTTCCCGGGCGAGTAGATCCAATAGCGCTTCGTTTTCACATCCTCGTCCGCAAGCGCAGTGGTTTTTTTATCCGACTTAGCCGGGCCGGCTGACAAAACATTTTTGAATATATCAGAGGCCAGCTCTTTCGTCATCTCAACATTCATGCCTGCTTCTGTTAAAGTCCATACGCCATAAATACTCTTATCGATGTATCCTGCATTTACAAGGTAACTGCGCGCGAAAGCCACTTCATTTTCGAATTTGTTTACATTGTTTTTTCCTCTGGTAACACTGACCTCTTCTTCAGTTAAGTTTTCATTCTCTATTATTTTTGCCCGTGCTTCAGCCGGAGTGGCGGAACCATCTAAATCACGAAGAGCCTGAATTAACGGAGCAAACCACTGAAGAATTGAGGCATTGGAAAGTTTGTTTTCCTTTTCCTCTGATTTCTCCTTATTCACCTGTTCCGAATAGACCCATGCTTCAAATGACAATTCCTTAAAGTCTTTTAAAAGGCTTTCGTCGCTCTGCAAATACCTTTTCAATGCTTCAATGATCTCAAAGTATTTTGCAGCGGCCATCTTAGATTCAGTTTTAGGAAGCTGTTTTACAAATGTGGCAGGCAGTTTTCCCGATTCATAAATATACCATTCATTGCGACTGTCTAGATTTAAGAATGCGTCCGGAGCAATCCAGTACAATGCCATGGTAATTTTACTATTACCGCTGCCTCTTTTCTTCATCACCAAGTTAAAATCACGGGACATGGTCTTCCGGTTCTCTGCCGTTGGCGATTGTGCATAGGCCAAAGCCGATTCATACAAGCCCCACAAATCGTCGATGTCCTCGGCGCCCCGCTGATCGACAAAATAATAAAACGTCGCATTCTGAGGATTGAGCACCGGCAAGCTGTCAAATGACGTGGGTACCGCCGTCTTGACGTCAAAGAGCTCGGCAATGGCCGTGAGAATCTTCACGCGGTTTTTGTCCGTCAGCTTCTTATTAAAAAGGCCGAAGACCGTAAAGGGATCGATGTCGACGAGTTGATTGTCTCTTTCCAATGTGGGCATGCTGATGCCCGTCATGGTATAGATCGCCACGACCTTCTCTATCAGCTCTTTTCTTCTGTTTTTATAATCTAAAAGTTTCGAAGCAAACTCTCCGTAAAAATCCACCCAGCCGAATTGATTCTTTTCCATCACATTCTCCTCCAATACCTAATGTTCAAATCTATTTTATCGTCAATCAACGTCTTTATCCACTTTTACTCAAGTATTAGGTAGCCCGGTGCATCTTTTCTTCCAATCAAAAACCCGACTCCACCTGAAAGATGCGTCGGGTCGTATCATTTTTCTTTTCATTCCTTATCTGCCACGCAATTTTTCTGCTTTTAAAAATCCTTATTCCATCATTCCTCGATCCATCCCCGCTTTTTCCACCCGCGAAATTCCGCCCGGGCCATGATGACGCACAGAAGGCAGGTGAGGCTGTCTGCAATGGGCACGGCGTAAAGGGCGCCGTCCAATCCGTAGGTGGCGGAGAGCGCGAGTGCCAGGGGAATCAGGAGGACGCCCTGACGCACCAGAGGAATCGCCAGGGAGCGGAGGGGCTTTCCGATACCCTGAAAGAAGGAGGCTGTGGTCATGTGGATGCCGTAGAGGAAGAAGGCCATCATGTAGAGCCTAAAGAAGTGGGCCGCGCAATCCCGGTAAAGGGGATTGTCGGAGACAAAGAGCGCGGCGATCTGCCGAGGAAGCAGCAGGTAGACTGCGCACCAGCAAGCGGAGATGACCAGGGCGATGGTCGTGGCCATGCGGTAGGTATGGTGTACCCGCCCGTAGTTTTTCGCCCCGAAATTGTAGCCGTTGATGGGCTGAATGGCAGAGGAGACGCCGACGAACATGGCGTGGGCAATTTGGTAAACTTTCATCATCATGCCGTAAACGGAGAGGGCCATGTCGCTGCCGTAGATCGTGGCGGCGCCGTAGATGCGCATAAGATTGTTGAGCACAATTTGCACCAATGCGGTCAATACCTGTGTCAGAAAACTTGGGAAGCCCAGCTTTACTATCCGAAGGGTCAAGGCTCTCGTCGGGCGCAGGGCATCCCTTGTGAGGCACACGGTCTTGAGCCGGCGCAGGTAGAGAAGGCACAGGCTTCCTGCGACGACTTCGCCGATGACCGTGGCGATCCCCGCACCGACGACGCCCATATGCAAGCCGAAGATAAAAATCGGATCGAGGATGATATTGATGGCGGCGCCGGCCATCATGCATTTCATCGTGTATTTCGGCGAACCGTCGGCCCGAATCATGGCAGTAAAGGCGGGGCAGATGAGTTGAAAGGGAAAGCCGACGGCGATGGTCCTGAGGTAGGCGAGGGATTCGTCGTAGGCCGTGTCCGTGGTGCCGAAAAGTCGCACGATCCGCGGCGCGAACAGGGTGCCGATGATGGCCATGACGAGGCCGCTCACGATGATCCAGGTGACACCGTGGCCGAAGATGCGATCCGCCGTATCTTGATCTTTTCGCCCCAAGCACAGGCTGACGTTGGCGGCGCAGCCGTCGCCGAGCATAAGGGCGACGGCGTTGACGAGGATGGCGACGGGAAAGGCCACGTTTACCGCCGCCATGCCGGTGATTCCCGCACCCCGGCCCACAAAGATTTGATCGACGATATTATAAAGGTAATTGACCATAAGGGTCAGGGTCGTCGGCACCGAGTAGCGGATAAGGAGCTTCGAGATCGGCTCCGTCGCCAAAGGGCTGTCGACGGTTTGCGTCTTTTTCACCATGCACCTTCCTTTTTCGCTTTTCACTCTCGGGAAGTTTGCCGCAAATAAAAACATCCGGCGACATGAGCCTCCCCAAGGGAATTTCTTACACCGGATGCTTTTTTCGGAAGACGAAGGGAAAGGGCATCCGGCAACAAGCCGAAAAGCCTCCTTCTCCCTTCCAGACCAGACTGTTGGCTTCGGACTTGCACCGAATCAGCTATGCGCTCGCGGGCTTTTACCGCCAGTAGAATACATTCGTTTCCGAAGAAAACTTTCATCTTTAATCTATCACTATTTTATGACGCGGTCAATGATTTCATGTAATTTTTTGTTTTTTCTGGCGCTTATCCGACAAAATCGCCATAAATGCGGCGTCAGACGCAGAAAAATCGAGCAAACGCGCGAAAGCCGCCTGCTCGATTCCATTCCTTTTCAGGTCAATCTGTCTGTTCGTCATTTTCTTCTTCCAATTCCTCAGCCACTTCTTCTTCCACGGCGTCTTTGATTTTTTCATCGTCGATAATCGAGGCTTCGGCGAGTTTTTCCAGTTTTTCTTTGTCTTTTTTCGTAAACTCTTCGTCGTCGTCCAATTTCTTTCTCGTGAGGCGGTTGATTTTCTTTCTCTTTTTTATCTCGGATTTGATTTCGCTCCGCTCCCGAATCCAGGCGGCGATTAAAATCAGGATCAGGATCAATCCCAAATAGCCCAATATCGGATAGAGAATCGCCATTAATTTTTTAAATCCCAAGAAGGACAGGCCGAAGCCCGCCAAGGTAAAGAGAATCAGATTGCGCTTAAAGGTGCCTTCTGTGGCGGAAAAGCGCCTGGCGGCGGAGTAAAAAAGGGACATGCCCGTGTTAAAGATCATGCCGAAGATGATGATGGACATGGCGAGGCCCATGGCGGGATGCACGCTGTCTAAAACGGTCTGCATGGGAATGTCCGCATCTTTTACGATTCCCAAGGCGAGAAAGAGCGTCACGCCGACGAGGCCCGTAAGAATGGCCACGAGGGCGCCGCCGATCATGCCGCCGATGCGCGCTTCGGCCGGGTCGGTTTTGCTGCCCCCTAAGACAAAGGCCATGGAAATGCCGCTGATCATGCAGAGGCCGAAGTAATTGATGGTGGAGAGGGGGAGGTTGGGAAGCGCCGGTGGCAGAGTTTTGCCCAAGCTGTCTAAAAGCGCCACGTCCGGGCTCGCCTTGACCATGGTGTAGACCGCGCCGATCAAGGTAAAGACCAGGACCAAGGGCGTGAAGGCTCCGATGATTTTGGCCACTTTATCGAAATCCAACATGCCCACGACGACGATGAGGGCCGTGCACAGAAGGGAACCGATCCAGGGCGCCAGGCCGAATTGTTGCTCCAGATTCGATCCGGCGCCGGCAATCATAACAAAGCCCATTAAAAAGCAATTGACGATAAGAGCGTAGTCCATGAATTTCGTCACGGCGGTGGAGGTGACTTCGTCCAACACGTCGATGTGGCTTTCGGCGACGAAGTGGCTGCCTAATTGAAGCACAATGCCGCCCACCACCACGTGCAGCACGCCCACCGCGGCGATGCCGTAGATCCCGGGAAGGCCGAAGGACAGAAAATACTGCATGAGCTCCTGCCCGCTGGCCAGGCCGGCTCCGGTGAGGACGCCGACGTAGGCGAAAATAATGCTTAGTGTTTTTTTATTCATTCATTCTCCTTTGTGAAATGCCATTACTTAACTTAAATAGTTTATCATAAAATCCCTCTCCATCAAAATCGCCCGCTTACGTGACAAAAAAACCGACGTCCGCTTCATCGTCGACGCCGGTTTTCCGATTTTTTCTACTTTCCGAAACTTATTTTTTTCTTGTTTAGTATAAAGGAGCCGAAGAGGACCAAAGCCAGGCCCACGGCCATGTTTAGGGTAAATGCTTCGTCCAATACGAGGACCGACAGGAGGGAACCGAAGATCGGTATAAACAGTTTGTAGACGCCGAATTCATTGGCGTGGTAGTGTTGCAGCACCGAAGTCCAAATGGAAAAGGAGGTCGCCGAGATAAAGGAGCCGTATAAAATCATGAGGCAAGCTTTCGGCGTCAGGGCCAAGGGCCTGCCGGCGATGGCGAGCCCCAGGAGGATGAGCACCACGGCACCGATCATAAATTGAAAGGACGTAAGGATAAAGGAATTTACGCCCTTTCCGTACTTTCGAATCATCACCGAGGCCAAGGCGTTTAGGGTGGTGGCGATGAGCACAAAGCCTTCCCCGACAAAGCGCACGCCGCCGGTGTTCTCCGCCGGGCCATTGGAAATAATGATGCCTGCAGTCCCTAATAGGAGGGCGATGAGAATATTCGGGTTCACCTTTTCGTTCGGGATCAAGATCGCCGAAATTAATACGACGAGAAAGGCATTGGTGGATTGGATAATCGACGATTTCACGCCGGCCACGTGAGAAAGGCCGATGTAATAGAAAATGTATTGCAAGGACGTTTGAATCAAAGCCAGGATCACGACGAATTTCCAATTGACTTCCTTAAAGGCGATCCGCCGCCCCTTTTCGCTCACCTTAAAATAGATGAGAGTCAAAAAACCGGCCAGTAAAAACCGGATCCCCGCCACCAAGATTTTTAGCCCCGCATCCCCTTGGCCGATGCCCAACTCCGTAAAGGTGCATTTTATTAAGGGAATGGCGCTCCCCCAAAGGAGCATGGCAAGAATACTTAATAAAATCGCATTTCTCTTTTTTGCTAACAACTTGTCCTCCGCAACTTCTCTCTTCTTTACAATTCCCCTGCCCGAAAGGGAATCCCGGGCAGTGAATGCCCTTTGGCGAATCAAAAACCCCGACCGGGGAAAAATTACCATGTCGAGGTTTTTTTCATTTATTTCTCTTTTTTCACGTTCATTCCCAAGCCGTGGCTTCAACAAAAGGCCTCTTTCCCTCTTCGACCACACTTCGTCTAATGCCATTATCATACCACAAAGGAACGCAGGAATAAAAATGCGCTCTGCCGGCCGAATTCCTACAAGAAATTAAAGGGAAAGATGGAAAATTCGCCGGTCGTAGAATAGGTAGCTTTTCAACACGCGATACCTCGTATAGGAATACAAAAGGGCGCGATAAGAGGACACAACGCCCTCTTCGCCGCTCCATGGAACGGGAAAGCACAGCAGGATGCACAAAAGAAGCAACTTCTTTTTCTTACGCATTTGCTTTTTCATCAATCGCCGCCTTTTCTCATGCCCGAGGCATTCTTAGCCCTTGCCCATAACGGACATGAAGCGTTCAAACATCATATTGGAATAGCCGTCTTTTTCCACGAGATCTTTCCAATGGAGAATGGCCTCCGCGTCGGTGACTTTATCGGGAAGCATCATGCTTCCGTCCTTCAAGCTGATGGAGGGAGAAAATGCCGTGATATCGTCTCTGTAGCGAATGGTGATCTTGCCGTTTGGGGCAATGTCGCTGATGTTTTGGCAAATAAAGGTGATGCCGGTGGTTCCAAGGGTATCAAAGGAGGGATTGTCCTCTTCCTTCAGCTTTCCGCCCTCTGAAATCGCAAGTTCTTTGAGGCAAACAGAGGCGTTCTTGTACTTGGGAATCACCAGGTAGCATTCCTCTCCATTGAGATAGGGCCTGTCGCCGCCCTCGCTCTCTTTCACGGAAAGAAGCATGTTCGGATCTTCCCAATTGGTGAACACGCCTGTCCAAGCGTGTAGTTTCGCCAAGGTCTCTTTCAAGCTCCCTTCGTCAAAGGCGGCACCCAGGTGGATGATGAAGGCCTTGTGGTTTTCATCGGCCGGATCGACGCCGAGTTTTCTCGCCATTCTTACATAAACATCGGATATGGGATCTGCGTCAAATTTGTCGGCCCTCAGTTTTAAAAGGGGCGGGCACAGTCCCGCGTCCGGGTCGATGGATTGGGCGCAGACAAACATAGGCGCGCCCACTTCGTCGATATAGATCCGTTGATCCGGAGCCTCGCCTTTGTCCCAGAGATTGTTTAGCACCAAACCGGTGTAGTGGTTCGGATTGTAGAAATAGGACGAATCGGTGCTATCTCGATAATAAATGCTCGTTTCTTTAGCCTGCGCTTCGACCAAGCTGTTTTCGATGAGTCCCAACAGCTCGCCCTTCGCCACGCCGAAATGCTTCATAAGGGCATCGTCGTCGATGAACTTGCCGTCGAGAAGGGAGAAATTAAACACGGTGTAATGGGCCGGCCCTTGTTCCCAAAGATCGGAAGTTTCGATCATGACGCTTAGCACATCCTCGTCTTGATAGGCGGAAAAAGCGGCATAGATTCCAAGATCGTTGCCTTCCATCTCCTTTTCATACTTGGCGTAGGTGGCCTTCATGGCGTTCATCATGTCGTCGATCTGCTTGTTGGCTTGAGCTGCGTCTTCGGATCTTCCACATAGGAAGACATGGAGCCGATCGTCGCACCCTCCACGGGTTTTAATTTGGCCACTGCCTTTGAAACGCCGTCATTGGCCGCCCCATTGCCGCGATTGGCGCTATCCTTTCCGGACTCGACAGAGTGATTGGCGCAGCCTGCGAGGAGAAGGGCCATTAAAAGAATGAGAACCTTTGAATATCTTTTCATACTATCCCTCACTTCAGTAAAAGGTATCTGCTTGACTTTATTATAATATAAAGAGCCATTTGAAATACATCTTATGTAAAACATAATCGAGAAAGCAACATGCTTACGATTATGTTGACTTGAAGAGTGCGCCAGTAGATTCGTGATTTATTATTTCAAGATTCATCTTGTTTTTTAAGAAGTTTTTTATATTCTTCTTCCAACTTTTCTCTCTCAGTTTTGGATATATCCATTGCCAATCTAGAATTGATAGTAGATAGTCTAAAATCGCGCAAAAATTTGTCCGTATTATCACTCTTATTGAATTTATTCTTTCTTTCTTTGTATTGTAGTAAGTTTCCTTTAAAACCAGTAATTCTTTCATCCTTAATGATTAAAAGACTGTTTGCTATGTTATTTATAAACTCTTCATCATGGGTTACGAAAAGAAATGGTCTATCATAAGATTTCAATAGATTTTCTAAACTTTCAATTGCTCTTATGTCTAAAAAGTTTGTCGGCTCATCCAGAATTAGATAGTTAAAATCAGCTGTCAGAATTTTAACTATTTTTACTTTAGCTTTTTCTCCATCGCTTAAAACCCCGATAGTTTTATGTACATTTTTATTTCTAAAGCCCAGCCTTGCAAGCACAATCCTCGTCAAGGTTTCATCGTAGATGGTTGTATTTAGTACGTTCTCTAAAATACTATTGTCTTCTTCTAAAGTCTCATCCATCTGACTAAAATAGCCTATATTAAGATTTGGATGCACCCATATATTCTCTTTATTAAGAATCATTTTTAAAAGAGTAGTTTTCCCACTGCCATTATCGCCAATAAGCGCCACCTTGGAATTGTTTTCTATTGTAAATTCAGACTTTTCAAATAGAACTTTTTTATTAAACACTTTATTTAAATTTTCTGCCCTTATTAATACTTTAGAGTGAATCCGTTTAATCTCCGGTGCAGATAACTTTATATCCTCTTCTTCCTTTGGTCTTTCTTTCGCTTCAAGTTGGTTTATTCTTGCCTCTACTGACTTCACTTGCTTGTCAAGTTTCTTCTTATTTTCCTGCCCGCCCATCTTATGAAGTCTGGCTTCTGAATTTCCCATTCTTCTAGGTGTAGTTCTAACTTTTGACGACTGTTCCTTGATACTAACTGCTAGGTTTTCAAGCCTTCTTTTTTCTTTTACATAGTTTGTATATTCTTTTTCTTTGAATTTTTGCCTTTTTTCTCTTTCTTCAAGGTAAAATTGATAGTCTCCATTATACTCTTCAATCTTTCCATCTGATAATTCTAAAATCTTATTGCAGGTTTTATTAATAAAGTCACGATCGTGCGAAATGATCAGGTATCCCATCTTTCTTGAATTTAATTTCTTTATTAGTTTCTCTTTTTGCACGATGTCTAAATGTGATGTTGGCTCATCCATTAAGAGAAACTTTAAATCATCAGACAATAGATCGAAAAGCTGTAATCTTCTAAATTCTCCCGGGCTATACCTGTCGTCAATATTTAGTTTTGCCTTAGAATAAATTTCATTGGAACTATATTTGTCTTCGACACCATCATTCAATAGATAGTCCAAATCTCCATCGACATTTACTATCCCCGTATATTCCTTTTCAAGCCCTAAAATAAGTCGAAATAGTGTTGTTTTACCCGCGCCATTGTCCCCGATCAGAGCAATCTTATCTTTCTCGTTAATCGATAAGCTATTGATTTCAAGTAGTTGTTTATCAGGCAATGTCTTTCTTAAGTTGTTTATATTTATCATAAATCCTCCTTTGATTTTTGATAGGATTTCTTTCCTCTATTATCTGTTTCTTGTGCTCTTTGTGTTAATCATTTTTCTATACCTCCAAATATTATTTTTTGTATACCCATATTAAAAAAACATCAAGCCTCTATCGCCATAAAATAAACAGATTCGGCCGTCTCATCACCTCATCCGATCGTTCTATCATAAATCAAGATCGAAACTTTCCAAGTACTTTAAAGAAGCACTTTTTCGTTTCTGCAAACAGATTTTTTCCACCTCACACTTTCGTGTGATGTGGTAAAAGGAACTTGCCGATATAATTTGTTTAAGCTTATAAGACACCCCTATTGATTCTGCAAAGAGAGTGATCTTTGAAGGGAGGATGACACATGAAGACGCGTTTACCATTTTTTAAAAGAGCTGTGCCCATTGCTTTGGTTTTGGCACTGGTCTTGGCACTCTCCGCCTGCGAAAGCGGAAAAAATCAGGTCACCGAATTCAAAATCAGAAACGACCGCGTCGGCACGGAGGTATCCTTTAATCTCCCCGGCAGCGAAGAGGATTGGGAAGTGGTGGATCATCAATTCGGCACGACCTCGGAAGATATCAGCTACTATCCCAAAGGCGACGATTTAGACGGCACCAACAGCTGGAGCGTCCAGGCACAGCTCTCGGCAGAGGATTCGTTCTATAAGGAAATTGTCATCGACGGAGAAGAACCCGTGGACGACAGCCAGAGCGTGGTGGAATCCGATTCGGGCATGCGATGGCTTAAAACCACAGGCGACGGCAACTATAACTGCTACGTCACTTGCCTGGATAAGTATTTGAACGGCTACCACACCGTCGAATTTATTATCTTGCCGAACGGCCAGCTTGAGGATGGCCAGGAGCCCGACAAAGAACTTTTCGACAAAATTGAAAAGACGATTCTGAACAGCCTGAAATACGACAGCGCCTATGAGGGCAAGCCGGACTATTCCGACGGGGCCTACACAGGCACCCATCAGGTGAAATGGCCCTTTGAAATTCCCTTTGAAAGCAGCGCAATCAAGGTCGAAGAATTTGTGGATGACAACGGCTTAGTGGTCCGCTTTAAATACGAAAGCCCCGAAAACCCCTCCGTCGTCTACCGCATCGAATTGATTCGCGATTTCATGCACAATCCTGAAGAAAGTGACGGCAAATCCTACATCAATGAGCACTTTGTCAATAATGAGGATCCTTACAAGGAAGAAGGATTCGAGGTCATGAAAATCGCCGACTATGAAGCGGCGATGCGCTTCAATCAAGAAAATATCAAAGATGAAGTGGTGATCGAGATTCCCGAAGACAAAGTGAAACAACACCTCGTTCTCGATATGTTCACCTTTATCGATAGCGACACAGACGCCGACAAAGGTGATGAAAAGAACAAACAAAAGATCATCGACATGGCGGCGGCCATTGCAAAAAGCGCAGAATTCATCGGATCCCCCGAATCCGGTGCCGATGAAAATAAATAGCACACTCCTTTCCTTTATATAAACAAAACGCTCCGGATTTGAGCTTCACGCCGATCCGGAGCGTTTTGTTTTATTTCTTTTAAATCCATAGACCGGCAGCATTTCTTGCCGTGTACGGGCGTAAAGCGCTTTGCTTTATCGCCGCTTTTGCCGCCGAATCATTGAATCCCATCTTTCATTCTTTCTCGTCATGATAAAAAAACCGCATTCCTTACTTGATTAAACTGCAAATTTGCTTTCCATTGAATTGGCCACTCTGACCAAGAACAACATGACGGGAACCTCCACCAGAACGCCGACCACCGTCGCTAAGGTCGCCCCCGACGATAAACCGAACAGGGAAATCGCCACGGCGACGGCAAGTTCAAAGAAATTCGAAGCACCGATCATGGCGCAGGGCGCCGCAATGCTGTAAGGCAATTTCGCAAGATGTGCCATGGCAAAGGTTATGGCAAAGATAAATAAGGTTTGAATGATGAGGGGGACGGCGATGCGTAGGATGTTCATCGGTTGCTCCGCGATGTGATGCCCTTGAAACGAGAAAATAATCACTAAAGTGAGCAATAAGCCGACCATCGTATACTTATCAAACCGAGGAATAAATTCTTTTTCTAAGTACGCTTCGCTTTTTCTCGAGAGAATAAACCGTCGCGTGGCGATGCTCGCCACCAGGGGCACGACGATGAATAGGACAACCGATAAAAACAATGTTTCCCACGGAATGGTGATATTGCTCATATTCAGCAGAAAACTTACAATCGGTATATATGCAATGAGAATGATCAGATCATTGGACGCTACTTGAACCAAGGTGTACGCACTGTCCCCGTTTGTCAACTTGCTCCATACAAAGACCATGGCAGTACAGGGGGCCGCACCCAGCAACACGGTACCCGCCAGGTATTCGGTGGCTAAATCGGGGCGCAGGATTTTTCCGTAAACACCAAAAAAGAACGCATAGGAAATAAAATACATGGATAGCGGCTTAATGACCCAATTGGCAATCCAGGTGATAAACAAGCCTTTCGGATTCTCTTTAATTCCCTTGATGCCGGCAAAATTAATTTTTAGCATCATGGGATAAATCATGATCCACAATAAGATCGTCGTGGGAATGGATACATTGTAAAACTCGAATCGAGCCAATGTGTTCGGAATGACCGGAAGAAATTTCCCGATGAAAACCCCAATCACCATGCATAGTAAAACCCAAAATGTAAGATTTCGCTCGAAAAAGCTTATCTCTTTTTCTTCCGTCATATTATTCCCCCTCCTCTTCGGCCCTTTCAATCAATTCAATCACTTTTTCCTCGATCCTGCGGATCACGTTTATGAATGCTTCATCGCCTTTTCCCGTAGGATCATCCAGGCCCCAATCCTCACTTTTGTAGGAAAAGGGCAAAACCGGGCATACGACATTGCATCCCATGGTAATCACTTCATCCACCGGCGGAATTGCTTGAATCAATTTGGATTTTTGCGTTTTTTCCATGTCGATACCATACATCGCCATCATCAACCGCCGGGCATCCGGATTAATCTCCTCTTTTATTTCAGTGCCGGCTGAATACACCTCCAGCACATCGCCCCCTAATTTCTTGGCCAAGGCTTCAGCGATTTGGCTTCTGCAGGAATTATGCACGCAGACAAATGCAACTTTCTTTTTCATAAATCACCGTCTCCTCTTATTTACAGATACAATCTGTTTTTGCCGTGGTAATCATCGCGAGAAATGCTTTTAATTCAGATATTTTTGATTGATTCAAGGTGTATTTCATCCAGGGTCCGTCCTTTCGTCCGTCCACAAGCCCGCTTTTTGTCAACAAATTCATATGATAACTTAATGTGGACTGCGAAATACTTAATTTTTCTAAAATATCGCAGGCGCACAATTCGCCGCAGGAAAGCATGTCGATTATTTTTAAGCGCGTTTCTTCGGAAATGGTTTTTAACATGAGGACGTAATCCCCGTAAGAATCCTTCATTTTATTTTTCCCCCTTGCAACAGAAACATAAGATCGATACCTATCGATGTTATCGACATTTTATCAGGCACATCGATGGTTGTCAATGTGTTTCGGCCTGCGCGCTCCATAAAAATCGTTTATTCCATGAAAAAAGTTAGGGTATTTCACCTAACTTTTCTCATCCTTTTGAATAAACTACCTAAGCGCATCCGGCGTCGATTCGGAAACAACGAAAACGAACGATCGTATCTTTCGACGCAGTGCGGGCTTCTCTATGCTTCTTCTATGGCGCCTACCGGGCAGCTATCCTTTGCTTCCGCTGCCGCCGCTTCCGATTCCAGAGGTACGTCTGTTTCAATGGCCTTGGCCACGTTCATCGGTCATGGAAAATACTTCCGGGCAAATCCCTGCGCAAAGTCCGCACCCGATGCAATTTTCATTGACTCCATATTTCATAATAACGTCTTTTCATTATTCCAGGGTAAGAAGAAGCGCCATCTTAAACTTCTTCGTCGCTTTTACCGAGTGCAGACCACCTTTCGCGAAGTGAAAGTTTTCGCCGGCGCGAATGGCATGATCTTTTCCTTCATATCCGATCACGGCCTCGCCGTCCAAAGCAAAGATGATTGCCTCGCCGGGGGCGGCGTGTTCCGAAAGGCCCGTGCCTTCATCAAAAGCCATCACCACAAGCTTCATCTTGTCATTGTGCACCACGTCCATGTTGACGATCTTTCCTCCCCCATAAGGAACGAGGTCTTCCAGCTTAAAAACTTCTCCTGCTTTGATGATTTCGTTCATCCTACTCTCCTTTTCTACACAAACTTCCGTATACACACTGCCTTCTTCCGTTCGCATGCCCACGGGGACGTCGGTCCATGTGAAGATGCATTCTCCGGCGCGCAGCTTTTGCGAAAAGCCGTCGTTTTCGTAAACCTCCACGCTTCCCTCCGCCACGATCAATAATTTATGATAGGGATAGATTTCCGCGCTGATGTCGGTATGCTCGGCCAGGGAAAAATACGTGATCCCACTATCGCCTCCGAAGGCTTTTGAGACGGTGCATCCCGGAATCGGCGGATTCACCTCCCCGATGGAAAAGACTTTTCCGGTGGTTTTCTTTTCGTTGATCTCCAAGTCGTTCATGATTTTTCCTCCTCCCTCGCTTTTCTACTTGTATTGTAGTACAATCGCAACAACACGTATGTTGTTATGGCAACAAACCGGAGGTTTTTATGAATACTTTTTTTCTGGCAAACACGCAGCTTTTCCGCGGCATTAGCGAAAGTGAAATAAAAGAGCTCCTCCTCTGCCTCGGCGCCTATGAGCGGAAATTTCAAAAGGACGACGTCATCTTTCGAGCCGGATCGCCTGTCGATGCCTTCGGACTTGTAACATCCGGAAGCGCCAATATCGTCGTAAATCTCTATTGGGGAAACAGCATTATTTTCGGGCACGTGGGCAAAGGAGAGGTCTTTGCGGAAAACTACGCGGCCATTCCCGGAAAAGAGCTCCTGTGCGATGTCGTGGCCTGCGAAGATACTGAGATCGTCTTTCTAAATATGAAACACGTTTTGACGACCTGTCAGAAAGGATGCGCCTACCATAACCGCATCATTCAGAATATGCTTCGCATTTCCGCTCAAAAAAATCTGAACATGTCTTCCCGCATGATGCATACGGCTTCAAAATCTCTAAGGGAAAGGCTCCTGTCTTATTTCTCCGAGCAAGCCTTGGAACACGAAAGCGCACACTTCACCATCCCCTTTAACCGGCAACAGCTTGCCGATTACCTCGCCGTCAACCGCAGTGCCATGTCCAATGAACTTTCGAAAATGCAGGCGGAAGGACTCATTACGTTTCGGAAAAATGAATTTATCTTGAATGAAGCCGCACGGGATGAATAGGTTGCGATGGGAGGGATTAATGGCCCCTCGAAAAAAGGGATGGTTTCATGTTTTCGCAGAGAGACTGCAACCTTTCCATAAAAAAGATTCTCCGGCCATAGTCGAAGAATCTTTTTTGTTGCGCAAAATCAGGCTTGCTTTCCGAGAAAATGTTCTTTTGCAAACTCCATGTCCTGTACCAATTCCATGGTGCCGAGGTATTTGCCGTTCTTGTCCCGCACAGCCATGTATCGAACCAGCATGGTACGCCCTTCTTTTTCCATCCATACTTCCACAGAATCGCGACGTCCGTGTCTGAAATCGTCGATGATCTGACGGACCATGGGCTCGATTTTCGGCGGATGACACGAGAACACCTCGCGGTTCAGCGCCATGAGAGGTCGTTTAAATACCTTCGGCCCTTCGTCGAAGAAGCGATTGATATTGTCTGCATCGACAAAGGTGATCTCCATGGGGATCGTGTTTAATAGGGCGATCAGCTGCTCAATGGTCAAACGGCCGCCCGGCATGAGGATCTCCCCTTCCGAGGCTTCAGCCACAGCCTGCGCCATGTTTTCAGCATCTTCCCACGTCTTTTGTTCTACGCCGAAGCAGGCGGCATAATCTTTGGCATCCCGATAAATGCCGTACCATTCCTCTTGCGTAAAATTAACCGCACAGATGGGAAAGAGAATGTTCTGTTCCTTATAAATCATCTCCTCCGCACGAGTAAGCAGGTTATCCAGGCGGGCATTCCATGCTTCGCCATGTTCTTTTTCCTTCACAAGGGAAGCGAGGCCGTCGCGAATTTCATCGTCGACCGTCCACATGACATCGGAAGGACCGGAGATATCGTAATGAACCTTAAGCAGCGGATAGAGCAGATCGCCTTTCTTGGCGTAATGAATCGAAAGCTCGCGAATTTGCTCAAGTAGCGATTCATCTCTGTGCTCTTTAAATTCAGCGAGCAGCGCCGACAAGGCGTCGTTTTCTTTCTTGAAGGTGTACAGGGGATGCCCCGTGATGGCTTCGAGGGCCGCCGTCTTCGCCTCCTTTTCTTGCTTAACCGCCTGCGCCTTTTTTCTTATGGCCGATGCCTCCACTTCCCTTTCGGCATTGGCGATTTTTTCTTCCGTGGTGGAACCGTGGAACAAAGCCGAGTGCACGTCACACAAGCGCTGCACCTCGCTCAGGGGCGTGCCTTCTTTCAAAAGCGCCTGCTCCGCCTCCATAATCTCCGACGCCTCCACTTCTCCGAATTCGCGAACGAAATCTGCCCTAACATCTTCCAAGGCTTCTCCGTCGCCGAGTCTTTTCAGATATGCCTTCAATTGTTCCCTACGATCCGCGGAAGGGTGGCCTGCATTGTCTTCCTGCCATTGCGTTTTCGAAACCGAAGCCATATCCGGCATATCGCCCACCGGCTCAAATCCATGGCGCATCAACGTGGTCATAACATCAATCATGGAGATGTTCTTCATCTTCGCGCCCTTCGGGATGGTCATCATTTTACCCATGGAATACAGCATGGGCTTTTTCGTTATCTCGGTAAAGCCCAGACCCGCCATAATATCGACCAGTTCCGGGTATTCCTGTGTCAGTTCGAAGACCGTTTTATTTAAATCAAGTTTCTTTGCCATTTCAATAACTCCTTTCATTTCTCTTTTTCTTAATCATAAACGGAAAGGAATCCAATGTATGTTGTTTCAACAACGTTTTTGTATAAATACCTACATCTTCAATCAAAGGCCGGTTCTCATTTTGAGGCAGAATATGTTGAAAAAGTTTCGCCCCGAAATAATAGTTGTCCAATCCCCCGCTAATATAATCCGGATAGAGTAATCGAATTGTTTTCATTTTATTCTCCTCATACACCGGACGATACTTGGGTCCCATTCATCCGTTGAAGTGCTTCGCTCTTTCATCCTCTATGAATCTTAAAGCAGACCGGCGACAGTATCGCCGTGTCGAGTTTCGTCCTTTCTCACGCTTTCAATCACGGGAAATTTTTCCGCAACCGGCGCGTAGTTTTCGGCGGCGTATTCTCCCTTTACAATAAGCGGGTAGAGCCTCTTTTTTCCGATTATCTTATAAAGGATGGGCATGAGGATGGCCAAGGTTTTCTTTGGCTTTAAATTTTCGTTTGTAAGTCCGTGAAACACGGCCGCGTGGTGACCTTCTTCTGCAGCCAGTTTTCGAAAGGTGTCTGCGTCCTTTGTATCTTTCACCACCTCTGCAAGGGCTTGATACATAAGGACCGCATCCAATTCTCCTTGCTGGGATTTTAATAATATTTTCCTATCGTTGTCGCTTCTGCTCATTTCATTTTCCTTTCAATCACATGGATTTGTACCTACTCTAAAAGATACCCTCTTCCTTCATTATAAATATCAACTATCGAAACGTGAATAAGATCCGATGCTACTCTATATCCATCGCTCCTTCGGCATAGAAAAAGGCCTTTAAGATTTAAAACCTTAAGGCCATCCTTTTTCATGCTTCATTTACTATTTTTTTTATTTTCTTTGTTCCTCAATTTTACCGATTTCAAGCAGGAATCTGATTTTAACTTCTCGAAAAGATCTTCGATGTCGTAATTTTTATGAAAAGTTAACGTGGCTTCAATGATTGATTCGTCCTCGATGCCCACGTCAATGATATCGAGTTTTCTCACTTCCACGCCTTTCTCGGAAGTGAAATTCAAAAAGCGGTCTCGGTCGAAATTGGTACTGTTAAATACCATAATATAAGATACTGTCGTTCGCTCATTGAGCGCATCGCTGAATCCCATGAGCAAGATCAAGGTGATCAGGCAAACGACGGTCGCTATAATCGCGCCTTCATAATAGCCGATTCCCACGGCGAGTCCGATGGCGGCAGACAGCCACAAGGTGGCCGCCGTGGTGAGGCCGGATACCCCATCCTTTGTTTGAAGGATGGTCCCGGCACCTAAAAAGCCGATGCCGCTGATCACCTGGGCGGGAAGCCTGAGGGCATCCCATCCATCGCCACCGGATACTTTGCCGACGCCGTCGATGCCGATGAGCATAATCAAGCAAGCACCGACGCTGACAATAATATGGGTTCTGAAACCGGCGGCTTTGTGTTTCGTTTCCCTTTCCATGCCGATAATGGCGCCTAAAAAGGCCGCCAGAATGATTCTGCCTGCCACTAAAAATACATTCATTCCCTGCCTCCTTCTATCCCGCCTCGTACCGATTGAAATCATTTATTTCGAAAAAGCCAATCCTTGCTTGAGATGCGCCGATTTTAATATGTCTTAACATTACCATGATAATAACTTTACATCAAGACGCGGGCATTAAGGCAAGTAACAACAAGTAACAAATTGAAAGTATCCAAAGGCAGGTGGCGGTGAACGTCTGCTATGCCGCATCCTCCTTGGATTGTCCTGCGCCTTTTCCGTGCATGGAACGTTTCCTGAAATTTTACATAAGAATAGCACCTACCCTCGTAGATGCTTTCATAAAACTTGTGCTTTTTAAGACTTCAGCAATTCAATGATTTCATCCTGCGCCTCTCTGCCTTCTCTGAAAAACCGCGCCAAAGGGTAACAGTGGCACATGCCTTTCCCCACAATGATTTCGTAGGGCGCCCGGTATTTTTCCATGGCTTTTTGAAATTCGTCCGCAAAGGCGTAGAGGCATTCATTTTCTCCGTAATAAAAGTATGTTTTCGGGAAGTCCGTAAAATCGCCTACCGTTCCGTCTAACATATATTCAGGCAGGTCTGCATCTCCTTTTGCAATCTCCCTTGCCGTTTTAATATAGGTCGGTTCAATCATAATGTCTTTAGGGTTCAGCGCATTTAGCTTTTCCCATATCTCTCTGTTCTCATGGAGCGTGACATCGGGTATGCCGCCGGGTGAAACTGAAATAATTTTTTCGGGCATGGGAAGGGGTCTGCCCAAGGCATTATTATGTAGAAAGATCCCTAGAGCCAGGCAGGCGCCGGAGGAAAAACCGAGGACACTTAGGTTCTCCGCCTTGTAATTTTCGGTCATCCGCCGATAGGTTTCAAAGGAAACTTCGTATGTCTTATCCACCTTTACATCCTCCGAACAAAGGGGATAAAACAAAAACCAAACATCTTTGCCCGTTTTCTCCATGATTCTTTCCGCCAAAGAAAAATCCAATTTGTCCGGCTGCGTAATCATGCCGCCGCCGAAGAGATAGAGAACCGCACCGTAGGCGGGCATTTGATTTTTTTGGTAAGAAAGCAGCCTGTATCCCATGACCTCTCTGTGGAAGAGGAAATAGTTTTTTCTCTCGGCCCGCTTTTTTGCCTTCTTTAAATCAAAGACCACTTTCGCATTTTCTTTCCTTGCATAGGCGAGCATGTCTTCTTTGTTCTTTAAAAACATCTTTTTGACTCCGAGCAGCCTTACGATGGACGATGCGATCTTATACGTTAAACTCATTTTTCCCTCCTTGAAAACAGCCTTCCATCCGGTTTCCCCCATGCTTTCGGTTTATTCTTTATCCCCTGTAATAAAATAATCGCAACAATCCGCGCCGTTGGCGATGGTGTCTTTTCTGTGAAGCACGCCATGCTGAAGGCCAATCATCACCTCGTCCAGCTCGCAAAACAGGGGCATTAATTCCGCGACGCCGAGCTTTTCGGTGTAGGCACATATGGGGCAGCGGGTGATTCTGTAGTAGCAGGCGCCCTCGTAGGGCTCGCCGACAAAATCAACTTTAAAGGACGTGGGGTAGCGCTTTTCTTTTTCCGGCGTATACCATTTGACATACTTCAGGATGTTTTTCTTATTGGCCGCCTTCCCCCACTTCGTATTGAGGTCGACAAGAGAAAAATACGGGCGGACAAAATAAAGGGATCGACGCATCATCTCCTGCGCGATTTCCGGCGGAATCTTTTTCTCGCTTGCTAAATAAGGAGCGACAAACACGAGGGCAAACAACTCATTGTAGGCCATGGGATTGTACTCGCCCATATCCTCCGCCTCTTCGACAAGCTTTCGATACACTTTTTTGCTTTTTTTGATGATTTCGTCGGCATAGGCTCGGCCGTATGTTTCCGCCAAGACCTTTTTCATCGGATGTCGAAACAGATTAAAATAAAATCGGCGATATTTCATCGAATCTCCTTCATGCCTTTCTTTCAATGCTCTGTTTTGGTCGCTATGAACGCCAGTTGTTCTTTTCTGTCTAAATGGTAATCACACAAAAAACCGACTTTCGTAAGCATATTCGTCAAGTCGTCGGGTGTGTAGACTTTCATGGAAATCTTCCCGGCTAAAATCCTTACATCTTTTCTTTTCATCGACGAGACCTCATTGCATATGAGAAACTTCCCGCCTCTGTTTAACACGCGATAAATCTCTTTAAAGCACGCCTCAATGTCGTTCCAAAAATAAATCGTTTCAAAGGCCGTGACAATAGCCATGGATTCATCCTTAAAGGGAAGGTGCTTTACATCGCCCACGAGAATTTGGCATCGGCCGGACTCGATCGCTTCTTTATTTCTCTCACTCGCCATGTTTACACTGGTCTGCGAGTGGTCCATGCCGTAGACTTTGGCTCCTTGAGTCAAAAAATATTCGATGTTTCGCCCGCCGCCGCAGCCTAAATCCAAGACGGCATCTTCTTTATTGATTTTTATGTAAGACCTTCCCCACTTCGCTAATTTTTCATGGCCTCGATTCATGCTCATTAACATCAATCTGCCGGCAAAGTTGTCTTCCGGTTTTCTGAAATTTTCTAAAAAGCGTCGAAACATAACCGCCTCCTGTTGATACTTATTATCATAGATATTATACCACGTCCCCTTCCGGCGATTTAACAGAAAAAAAGGATTTCAAGATTTCTTGTAAAATCCTAAAATCCATTTTTTCGACAGCTTTATAGTCTGTTATTTTATTTTTAAAGTATCGAAGCCGGATAAGATGCCGTGCAGAATCTGTTTCCTATTTTTTCTTCACATAAATCCCGTCGCTTCGTCGCGGGATTTTTCCACCGGTAGATGATGAAATCCCTATGCTTTTACATCTTTTTCAACTTGTTATACCGATCTCCGCATCCTATACCGAAAAGCATGGACCCGATGATCCATGCGTACTCCGTTTTACCACTGTTAAATGACATCCATATCGAAGCGATAAGCGTAATGAACGCAATCATAGCCAATATCAGCCATACGTTCTTTTCCTCCATTTTGCCTCCTTAAGCAACTTCCCTTTGTACGAGTAAAAATCACCTCTCTGTGTCGCCCAAATATTTCTCCAGGAGAACCAGATTGACATCGGGGATCCCGTTAAACACAGTAGGCACCATATCTATTTCTTCAAAATCAAGCTTCTTGTACATCTTCCGCGCCACCAGATTTCGTTCATTTGTGTCCATGCGAAGCGCGCAACATCCGTGATCCAATGCATAGCTTTCATAGAAATCGACAAACTGCTTTCCGAGTCCCAGTCCGCTCGCTTTCGGAGAAATCGTCAGCGTGTGCAGAACCCATACCTTCTCGGCATCTACCTCGTGCCGCCATTTGGCCTTTGCGTAGACATCCACCTGAAGCTGATTGATGATCGCGGAGCCCAAAATAGCGCCGTCTTTTTCGATCACAAACAAATCTTCTCGACGAAGCGCGTCTTCTGCCGTCGCCCTTGTCGGGTACACGCCACGAATCCATCCCACCGTGATCGCCCCATCCTCTTGCAATTGGATGATTTCATTATAAATCGTCACCACCGCATCGAGATCGGAAGAAACTGCCTTTCGAATCATTCCATCGCCCCTTTCAACATTTTTTTCGTCGATTCAGGCTTGTCCGGCTCATAAAACTGAAAATCGTTTGTTATTTAATAATAATCCCATAGACTCCAATTACAGTTAGGATAATTCCAATAATCAATTCTACCAATCCAACTCTCTCGGCATATCGTTTTGTTTTCCTTCCTGCTTTATAAGCTTCTTCAAAACCGTTGATTAGATTGTATTTCTCTTGAAAATAAATCTTATATCCAAATACTGTAAATGCAACACCGAGCGTCATTAGTATAATTTTTAATATCAACATTTTACCGACCCCTAAATCATTACTTCATCCTCTCATGCCTGCTTTCATACAGATTGGCTTTATTTTGGACGAAAATCAATCTGTTGGAAAAAAACTCCGGCGATGTGCCTGTCTCCGGTGTCATACTCAAAATCCCTTGATTTCGAGGCCTTCCTATTCCGTGTAGCACTTCTCCCGTGACATTAAACATAAACACTCCACATGAAACGAGTGGTCAGGATGGATAAAAAGCCCATTTTTACATTTTCGTAAACATATCAGCGGCTTTTAGCAGTTTCGAGTATTGAAAAACATATCATTAGGATTTTTAGCAGTCTCATTCTATTTGATTTGCAAATAGAATAATAATTTTAACGATCTATTCCATTTTCAGTTGATTTCCAACAGTGACTCGATTCTCCAATCCTAGTTTTTCAGCATTACACCCCTCTTCTACATCCATACTTTCGCATATTTTCTTCTCGAGTCGGGCTTTTTTATCATTTCGTTTTCTCTAGTTCCAATACCTTTTCTAAACACTTGTCTGCATTTATATTTATTTGATTCTCTCCAAAACTATATTTAACACTAGAATCTATGACCGTAATATCTGGCTTTGTTTTTTCAAGATCATTAATGCTTCCCTTTCCTGTCACTCCCATTTGTTTTGGAAAACGCATGACAAAACCTGATTTAGGTAATGATATTTGGAAGGGATCAGTCCCAATTCCATCGCCCCCTGTTGTAGTCCCGATTAATGTTGCAATGTTTGTTTCTTTCATAAAGCTAGCTAACATTTCAGCAGATGAAAAAACTTTTTCATCTACTAAGAGATATATCTTTCCTCCAAATTTAACGGATTCATTATTAGGATTAACTACTCTTTCATGATTCGTATAAAAACTAAAGTCTTTTAGGTAGTTGATTGTTTTCTCCGGAAAATTAAAACCTCCTAGTGTGTTGGCATTAAGCCTTTTATATCCTTCATATCTTCTAACCTTTTTGAAGAGTGGACCATCCTTAATAAATGTATATTCTAAATTCCTAACTTCTTCATTTACAATGAGAGGTAGCAAAAACTCTTCCCAATATTGAGAATCTCCACCGCCATTGCCACGAATATCTATAACTAAGGCTCCATAATTTTCAACTAACTGCAAGTACGACTCAATCTTTTCTTTATCTTTTTTAAATTCTATACTTTGCAGATCATAACCAATCATATTAGGAATGGAGATAAGTGCAATTTTACCTGGTATTAAATCTTGGCAATTAGCATTTGTTGATAGAATCTCAAAATCTTGTCCGTGATATTCAGACAACTTGTCTCGAATTAATTCATTGGTAATGCCATATCGATTTTGAACGATGTTATTCTCATATAAGTCTGCAAAATCTGAGCGAAAATCTACTCTATGAGCATCTCTGTATGTTAAGTATTGATATATTCCCTCGTTTACTCCTATTAAATTCACATGGTAATTATGTAGGTCTTTCAATATCTGATTAAATCGCTTATAGAAATCCTCATCTGTTTTAGCTTGAGCAATATAGTCTTGATAATCATTTTTATTTGCTAAAAAATCAACACCGAAAAGTTCTCTGTTCACATCAAAATAAGGATAGTAATCTTCTAAAACATCCCAAGCATAATTGAAGTCATAGACATAATCATCAGAATCTAATTTTTCATTCTCTTTTAAGGGAGGAAAGTCAAAAATAGGTTTTGATGAAAATTTATAGCTGTTAATTAAACAGAAGGTTACCACTGAACTTATTAACAAAATCACTATGGTAAAAATTATGATTTTACGCTTTTTATTTATTTTCATGAATGTACCTCCTATTGGATTCTGAAATTAATAATAGTATGGTTTTCCGGCGGTAAAGTGGATGTTCAAAAATCCAATTTCATCAATAACAACATGACCCGCTTCATTTTCTAAGGCTTCTGCATTAACACATTCTGTTGATTGCTTCGGGACTAGTCCCTTGACAATAATGCCACCGTCTCGTAATGACTTGAGTGATCAGTATGAATAAAATTTCATATTTCTGAAAAGCCTTGTCTGCGGGATCAGATCCATAACGAATCAATCAAGTTATTCATTAGAAGTCTAAACTTTCCTTGTTTAACAAAAAGTCAAATAAATTCATCGTCAGTATCCCGTGCTTGTCTAAAAACGGTTTGACCCGGTCGTTTACAATGATGATTTTTTTAAATGAATCGTCGATCGTCAACAAGGATGCTTTTTCTTGATTCATTTTTTCTACAGAGGGAAGGCGATATGCCGATTGAATGTAATATCTCTTGCTTCCCAGATTGGCGATAAAATCAACTTCCAGCTGTTTCTTTATATCTTTATTATTCTTATCCTTTTCCCTCTTCACCACCATGCCGACATCCACCATATACCCTCGATATCTCAGCTCGTTATAAATAATATTCTCCATAAGGTGGGTCGGTTCGATCTGTCTAAAATTTAATCTTGCATTCCGAAGCCCCACATCTTCAAAATATAATTTATAAGGCGTTCCGATGTACTTTTTCCCCTTAACATCATACCTGTACACCCTTTTCAGCATAAAGGAGTCTTCAAAATAGCCGATAAATTTATCGATCGTATTGGCGGATATTTTTGATTTCTTAATCGACGAAAAGGTGGATGCCAGCTTTGTCGGATTGGTCAGCGTTGCAGTGCCCGATGCCAAGATATTGAGCAAATCTTCCAGCTCGGCCGTTAAGCGAATGTCATACCTGTGAACAATATCTCGCAAATAGACATTTTCGAGTTGTCCCTTGAGGTAATTCATCTTATCTTCTTCCGTCTTCATCAAGGCTTGGGCCGGCAAACCGCCATAGACTTGATAGTCGGTAAAGGCATCTTCTTTATCGCCATCATAAGTTTGAAGAAATTCAGAAAAGACCAGAGGCATGACATGGATTTCGTCGCCCCTACCTGCAAATTCAGTGATGACATCTTTAGATAAGAATTTAGAATTACTCCCGGTAACATAAACATCAAAATTATCTTGACGTAAAAAGCCGTTTAATACTTGTTCAAAGGACGCCAACAATTGCACTTCGTCCAAGAGGATATAAAACTTCTCGCCGCCCTTTGTTTTACTCATGATATAGTCTAAAAACTTTTTAGGATCGACCAATCTTTCCCCGCTCAGCACGTCCAGATCCATGAGATCTTCGCCGATTTTCAACAGATCTCTTCCGGAGTCAAAGGCAAATTTTATAATATGATTTTCATCGACGCCGCTTTCAAGTAAGTGATTGTAAAACAGATGATTGAGTAAGTAGGATTTCCCGCTCCTCCTGATTCCTGTGATTATTTTAATCAATCCGTTATCTTTTTTTCGTATTAATTTCTCTAAATAATAATCCCGCTTTATCTCCATAAGTCCTTCCCCCTTTCTATTTAAAATTATTTCCAAAGCGGACCTTAATTTAAGTATAGGAGATGCCCCCGGTAAATTCAATCCTATTTCGAAATAATTCCATAGCGGAACTATTTTGAAATTCACTTCCGCGAATAGGGCGAAGCATTTCAACTACTCGCTTATCTGTTCTTTACTTCCGGTACTTCCGTTTTCTATAATCAATCTCCCTCTCGTTATTTCCTTTCAATACTTCTCTCTATTTTCAAAACTGCCGGCATAAAAAAGACTTTCTGGATTATACCGTAACCCCGAAAGCCTTATAAGCTATTTATTTAATTTTCAGAAGACGAGAATCACATCCGCCATCAAATCTTGCCAATCGAATCGCCCCGGCGGGCGCTTCTCTTGGAGATTCTTGGCATGATCAAGACATTATCTTCTTACAAGAAGGGCAATGGCCTCAGCATGAAACGAGTGAACACTAAGTATGTCATGAAGTCTTGTCTGAATGTGGAAACATATCCACATGCTTTTTAACGATAGAATAAGGTTATCGTTAAAAGGCATTACCTCGACAAACCGGGAGTTGTCATCAAACCCGGACTTCTGTTGTTCGTCTTTTCAACACAAGAAAGCTTATGACGCAAATACTAATATACGCTATAACAAACAATACAACATGATCAATGCTGATAGGGTATGGGGCAATCCACCCTTGTTTAAAAAATGCGATAGAAATTGCACCCGTAACCATAGAAAGAGGCATGAACAAGAACCCGCTGAGATTAAGCCAGTTGACAGCAAAAGGCGGCCTTGCTACAGAGAGTAACCGCCCTACAAAGTATCCGGCAATTCCAACGGCCTGAATAATCATTGAACCCCATACGGTATACATGGTTTGCGTTTCATGCCAGCCTGCAAAAGCACTAAATAACCCAATCGCAACAAATGCTGTTGATGCGATATATAGTATCTTGCTTTTTAGTTCAGAGCTTTTCTGCTCTTTATCTGCAACCGGTTCAATTCCTTTTAGAATATAATCGGTTGTAACTCCGAAGTAATCGCTCATGGTAATTATTTTTTCTAAATACGGCAAGCTTTGTTCGCTTTCCCATTTTGAAACTGCCTGCCGAGATACTCCTATCTTGCCTACAAGTTCCTCCTGTGAAATTCCTTTTGTTTTTCTCAAATACCGTATTCTGTCTGCCATGTTCATAACGCACCCTCCTTTCTTTTATGGTTTAGTTATATCAAACCAATCGATTTCATGGCTACCAAGCCACCTTGGAAATATGTCAACCAACAGTTGCAATGCTGTTTTTTTATTAAGCCAATATAAACAACCTATTCTACAAATTCTAATTTGTCTTCGTTTTAAAAATCCCATTATATAATTCCATAAACTCTTTAGTAAACTTTGAGACAAATTCATGATCAAGTTCAGTGGCAAGGGTTTCTTAATTTTACTTAGTTCTTGACATCAATACTACACTCTCGCCATGCTACGAGACTTGGAAGAAGCGATCAAGCCCACCAACACCTGCTCCTACCGTCGCGCCTTTATCTACAAAACCTATTGATTTTATAAGGTCGATCATCTTTATTTTGTTTCACTCATCATTTTTTGATTCGGCTATTTTGCATGATATTTATCGTGTAGCTGCAAAGAAGTATTTAAAAATTGTGTCCATATACTTGACTATGTTGCGCCTTTCTTTCTAATTTTGAGCAAAGAAAAAATAGTAAACCGATTTGATTTACTGTTCTTATGGTATCTCTTATGAAATTATTAAATTGTTTATGCAATTCTAAATTTATCTTCCTAAAAAGCCAACAAACAAAGCTTGAATTGTAGCTATAATTGGTACAAGAAAAAATGGAACTAATAAAAAATGTTCTCGAATTGCCAAATGTTTCATCCAATTATTAAACTCATAATCTTTGTGTCCCTCTGTTCCCGGAATAACTATCTTTTCTTTATATTTTCCTTGAAATAAGAGACAATCCAATAACAAAAAATCTCCTATATTTAATATACTCCACTGAATGTATCCCATCCAAAATATATTCCAAAAGCCAACGATTCCTGAATGTAAAATGCTTATTGTTGAATAAATAAAACAAACTCCCACAATAATGATAGTAAGTGTCATGTTTATCTTTTTCTCTTGCTTTGTCATTTGTTTCGGAGCTATTTTTTGGATAGCCTTTGGATAAGAATCCAAAAAGAATCTTGGATTAATAAGTACCAAAGAAGCCACTGCACCGTTAAAAATAGCTGCTATAGCAATTCCGACAAGAATTGCCTGTATTAAATCCATAAAATCATCTCCCTTTTGCTTTTAAATTCATATTACTTTATAAATAATAATTTAATATTACTTTTTATGTGCAATCATCACACCAATCGGTGCAAGACCTCCATATACCAATTTCATTTCAACTACTGAAAACCCATAATCATGGGTAAAATCTTCAAATTTCTTTTTATCCCATTCTTGATACATCTTAAATCCTAAAATAGACATCAAACTTTTTATCATTTTTCTTTGCTTTCCCTCTTTCCATAGAAAAGTAGGGGCAAACAAAATCCCATTCGGTTTTAACACCCTATAGATTTCTTTCATCGCCTCATCCGGTTTAGGCATAATATGAAGTGCATTAGCAATTAACACACAATCAAATTTTTCATGGGAATAGGGTAATGCTGTTGCATCGGCTGTTTCAAATGTAAGATTTTCGTATTCCCCACGCTTTTTAGCTTCCTGAATCATTTGCTCGGAGAAGTCTGTACCGATCCAACTTTTCGTATGCTTTGAAAGACTAAACGATAATTGTCCTGAGCCACAAGCGAGTTCAAGCACCTCCATGTCTTTATTCAAATGAGGACAAATGTATTCGCATACTTTATCATATACTCCTTTGTCTTTTTTCATGAAAGGAGCATATAGCTTAGCAAATTTATCCCAAAATTTTTCATTTCTTTTATCAATCATTTCAACTCTCCTTTAAATATAATAAGGATCCTATTAATCTTTATATTGAGCCTATTTTCTAATTGATACCTCGTAAGAGAGGAATAATAGCTGTTCCTATACCAAGTAGAAATGTCATAAATGCTGAGAGTCATAGGCTGTCATTCTTTTCTATTCAATCATTTTGAAGTGTCTCAAAGCATCCATGATGGCTTCTTCTTTTTCAGGTGTACACTGTGGAATAATTTGTTTCTCCTTTTTAGACTTGTTGTAATGTTCTCGTAATTCTATTCCACATGTCCTTTTTATCTGTGCAATATATAATGTCGGAACTTTTAATTCAAATTTATTCCAAACATATTCTTTGATTTGAGCATATGTTGCCTTACTTTCAGCACTGGTCAAATCAAGCTCATCCAGCTCAATTTCAACGTCTATATGCTTATCGACATCGAGTTTGGACAAAAGCGCAATGGCCTCAGCCGTCGAATCTTGCCAATCGAATCACCCCGGCGGGCGCTTTTCTTGGAGATTCTCGGCATGATCAAGACCTTATCCTTTTACAAGAAGCGCAATGGCCTCCACATGAAACGAGTGAACACTAAGTATGTCTTGTTGACCTGTTCGTATGTGGAAACTTATCAATGAACCTTTTAACGATAGGTAGAAACTATCGTTAAAAGGTTTCAGATAGACAGACTGGGATTTTTTAAGCTTTAGTTATCGGAATCCAAAGTTCCATTTTATAGTCTTTGCTATTCATATCACCTTCATAATAATATTCAAAGTCAGGTTTTCCTGAATGGACATAACCATGCTCAGGGAAGAAAACTTCCATCGCATATTTCCATCCGTTATGAATACAATCCGGAACAGATCCTATTAATTCTACAACAGCATAATCTGCTTCTTCCACTTCCAAAATATCTAAACCCATGCTTCTTGCTTTATCCACATCATTAACAATATAGCCGGCCATATAGTTAATTGTATTAGCTTCTAAGGCATCATGGTTATCAAGGGTTAATATATCGTGGCAAACCCCAACAGATTCTCCTGTCCCTAATTTTGACATCTCTTCATGGCTAACCCTAGAAAATAATTTTCCCCATATACTTGAACATAATGATGAATTGATGTTTTGTTCATTTACACCTGCAACCGTAAATGCTTTTTTCTTTTGAATTGTAATGTTCATGCTTCTTCCTCCTTTTACAATTAATGCTAATTGCACTCGTGAAACTAATTTGAACGGTTTACCGTTTCTTACCTCAGAAGGAGTAAATCCATGAAAATTCTTAAAAGCTGTCCCAAACGAATCCGACGACTCATATCCGAATTTTAAAGCAAGATCTATAATCTTTTCATCCGTATCTCTTAAGATAACGGCAGCTTCTGTTAATCTTCTGCTTCTTAAATATTCTGAAAGCGTTGTTTCGGTCAGAATAGAAAACAAGCGACTAAACATCGAATACGAATATCCGGATAGCTGTGCTACTTTCTTTTCGTCAATTTCATCATCAAGAACTGTTTCAAGATAATCAATCGTATTGTTAAACGACTTGATAATATTCATTTCGATTCCTCCCTTTCTTTCGGTTAATTTTAGTATAGAGGAAGATTTCTTTTCCTACCCTAAAATATCTGTACAAGTTTTATAGGTTTTATCTCTTATAAACTTATACTTTGCTAGACTTAATAAACAGGGATTCATAAATTACTATCTAACCATGTTTTTAGTTCATCAAAACTGTAATCTCCTTTTAACGCTATTCCATCTTTAATAATTGAATTCTTACATTCCTTTTTGTAATCTTCAATCATTCTCCCAAAACCACCTCCGCCATGCGTGCAAAACGGAATAATTGTCTTTCCACTTAAATCAACCGTTCTTAAAAACGATAGCACGGGTGGGGCAAAAGTTTTAAGCCAATTAGGAGAACCAATAAAAACCACCTCCGCATTTTCAATAGTTTCTGCCCCTTGAATAAGAGGTGGGCAATATCCTTTTTCAATTTCTTCTCTCACTTCTTTTACAGCTGTATTATATGAGAATGAATAAGGCTTTTGTGGCTTCAGCTCTCTCAAATCTCCATCAGTAATCAATGCGATATCTTCTGCTAATCTTCTTGTTGTTCCTGAATATGAATAATATACAACTAAAGGACTCATTATAATTACCTCCTTAATTCAACCTAATTACTGTTATATCGTTTTTATTATATGATAAGTAGCCTGATATTATCTATCCTGTTCACTCCCCCTAAAATATACATAGTGTCTACACACCCTGCAATAATCTACACTTGAAATGTTCCCGCAGGGTATTTTTCAAATAGAAAAATGGCTTTTAGGATTTTCTTAAAGATCCTAAAAGCCATTGATTTCAACAGTCTTATAACATCTTATCTTATCTTATCTTATTTTCTTGACATCAAACATACAGCCTCCACATGCGTTGTCTTTTGCTTGGGAACATAATTTTTTATCCTCGTCATTCTTGTAGGAACACAATTTATTAATGTCATTGTCTTTGGCATTTTTTCTTTTATCTTTAAAGTTATTTGAATCTTGACTATCTTTAACTCCTGTTTTGAAATAGAATGTTAGGTCATATGGATGGACTGTTCCGTCTTTGTCAATTCTGCCCACCACAACTTTATGAACTATGCTTTCAAATACTGTTCTACTAAATTCCTCTATAATTTCTTTGTTTTCTAAGACCTTTTTAAATTGCTTTAGTCTTTCTTTAATAGAGTTTTCATCTTTGATAGTTAGCTCTAGTGTTTTCTTTTCATCAAGTAATTCTTCTTTTTGTTTTGTAAGTTTTTTATATTTTTTAGCATAAACTTCTTCGTCTATACTATCTTCTAAATGAAGATCAACTAACTTTCTTTCTTGACTAATGATTCTGTTTAATTGGTTTTCTAACTTTTTCAAATCTTTGACTAAAGTATTATCATTTATTTCTTCTTCTACAATTTTTAAAAAGTCATCTATTACTGTTGAATCTGCATGGCATAATTGCCTATAGCTTTCAACAAAAGCTTTTTCTATTGCTGCTTCTTGTATTCCTTTTGAATGAGGGCAATATTTTTTACCTTTTTTAGTTGACTTTACACATTGCCAGTTAATTTTTTTATAAATTGAACTAGTGTGCCATGTTCTTCTTGAAAGTATTTCACCACAAAATCCACATTCAAGCATACTTGAAAAAGCATATTGCCTTGATAGTTTCTCTCTTTTTCTATCCTTATTAGCAATGGTGTTTCTATTTTGTGCCCTCCTAAGTCTAATCTCTTGTGCCTTTTCAAAATCTTCTTTTGATATAATTGGCTCGTGATGATTTTCAATGTGATATTTATCAGATTCACCAAAGTTTGCTAGTCTTCTTTTTGTTATGGGATCAACTGTGAAGGTCTTTCCCATTAGTATATCGCCAATATACTTTTCATTCTTAATTATTCCTAACACTGTAGTATCAGACCATTTTGTTTTACCTCTAGGGGTGAGGTATCCTTGTTCTTCTAGTTCCCTACCAATAACTGACCCTCCATTGCCCTCTAAATATCTTTTAAAGATGTATCTGACAATTTTAGCTTCTTCTTCATTTATAGAGATGCTTTTTGTTATAGGGTCATAATCATATCCAAGGCAACCTTGAAAGCCAATAAGCTCCCCTTTTTCCATTTTCATTTTCAGTCCTTTTTTCACATGGGCTGAGGTATTTTCTACTTCTTGTTGAGCTACTGAACTTAATATTGTTAGTAATAGCTCTCCATCCATTGTCAAAGTATCTATATTTTCTTCTTCAAATACTACACCAACGTTATTTTCCTTTAGAAGCCTTACATATTTCAAAGTATCTAATGTGTTTCTAGCAAATCTTGATATAGATTTAGTAATTATCATGTCTATATCTCCATTTTGACAATCACTAATTAGTCTCATGAAATCAGCTCTTTTAGTTGCAGTTGTTCCTGTTGTTGCTTCATCTGCATATATACCAGCCAAAGTCCAGTTTTTATTATTTTTTATTAGATTTGTATAATAATCAACTTGCGATTTATATGATTCAAGTTGGTCTTTACTATCAGTGCTAACTCGGCAATATGCTGCAACTCGTTTTAATTCTAAATCTAGTGCATTTCTATTTCTAGCTCCTGTATTTGAAGCTTTTATTAATTTTACTTTAGTATTCATTTTACCTCCTTCCCATTTTGTATCTTTCTACAGTGTTATTATATCACAAGATTAACTACTTTCTATTCATCTTCTTATAATCATTTTCTATTCTATTTTTTATTTTTGTGTATTCCTTATCATTAATTAATTTAAGATCATAAAGTCTACATAACATTGCAAGTCTTATACTATAAATCTTTATTGCTTGCATTTTAACCTCCTATATAAGTTGATTTTTTTACCTTGATAAGTGGATTAAATCTGAAATGTGCTAATTCCACATAAGCAACTTCAAGAATATTGGCACTTCAAAGTATTTTTGTTTTTATAGCAAGATGACAAAATACCCCTCACTTTATAAAGTGAAATTTGCCCTCTTTGGTAACCAGAATTTTTATTTTTCTATAATATTTTTGAGTTTCAATGATTAATTTAAGCATAAAAAAATGAGGACTTATGCTACTAGACATAAATCCTCTAATCTAAATTTTCCTGTTCAAAGACTTTAATATTTCTTTCTATCAATTATTTAATTTCCACGATTCCGCCTTAGCTTTTGCATTTATAAGGTCAGAATAAAGTCCATTATTTTTAATCAGTTCTTCGTGATTTCCACGTTCTACTATTTCTCCATCTTTTAAGACTAAAATCTGGTCAGCATTTCTAATTGTCTTTAACCTATGAGCAATCATTATTACTGTCTTATTCTTTGTTAATGATTCTATTGCTTCTTTAAGCTTATCTTCATTTTCTGGATCTATGCTTGCTGTGGCTTCATCAAAGATTATGATGTCCGCATCTTTTAGCATAGCTCTGGCTATGGAGATTCTTTGTTTTTCTCCACCAGATAGGCTTGCTCCACCTTCCCCAATAATAGTGTCATATCCTTCTGGTAAAGCTTCTATAAATTCATGGCACCTCGCCTTCTTTGCAGCTTCTACAACCTCTTCATGGCTTGCATTTTGTTTTCCAAATTTTATATTGTTTTCAATAGTGTCTTCGAAGAGATAGACGTCTTGAAATACCATGGAAATTGAATTCATAAGGTTTTCTATCTTATAATCCTTAATATTCTTTCCACCAATTAAAATTTCTCCAGAATTTACATCCCAAAATCTCGCTATTAGATTACAAAATGTTGTTTTACCAGATCCAGATGGACCAACTATGGCAGTCATGGTATTTTCTTTTATCTCTGCTGATACATTTTTTAAAATTGGTCTATCATCATAAGAAAAGCTTACATTTTTAAAGACTATATCATGATTTTTTATAGGCTCTGCAATACTACCTTCTCTCATATCAGGCATAGAGTCGATAAAACCTACAGAATCTATGGCATTTTCGCAAGCTCTTAGGATTGCCATGTTTGATCCTGCCCCGATTAAGCCTTCAAAGATAATAAATGATGCCATAATCATAAGAATTGTTTCAGCAAGTGGAAGTTCACCAGATAAATTTAATTTTAATGATACATAGACCATAGCTACTGTTGTTATTCCCATTACAATTCTTTGGATAACTGTGTAAGGTGCTACAGATATTTCTAAATCTAAAAGTATATTTGATGTATCTTTTATAGACTTTCTTAAAGCTCTGTTATTTTCTCCACCAAGATTATAGGATTTTATAACCTGCATTCCTTGTAAAGTTGCTAATACTTCTTTTGTAAGTCTTGTTTGTGTTTCTGTCATTTTGTCTGCATTAGCTGATGATTTTTTCTCCATCATTGATGTAACGATGAAAAATACTACCACACCTGCTACAGCAACCAGTCCTACCTTTACGTTAAAAATTAAAGTTCCAAGAACAAAGACTAAAGTATTTAAAACTCCACCAAGTACAAGAACCAAAAGCATAGGCACCCACATTTCTGCTTGGGAAAGTGAAGATGTAGCAATAGTAGTTAATCTTCCAAGTGAAAAGCTTGAAAAGAAACCCATAGGAACTCTTTTTATTTTTTCTCCTATTTCTATCCTCTTATGAGCTGCCATAAAATATCCAGCGTGTGTTTGTGCCATTTGTGATGATTTTTGTGTCATTATCTTTCCAGCAAGGGATATAACTAATATTCCAAGACAAACAAAGATAGCCTTATAATCTAAAGTTTTAGAAAATATATTTACTAGCATATAGTAAATTGCACCAAACTCAAGGGCATTAAATACTGCGTGCAAAAATCCAGCGAGAATAGATTTCTTAATATATACCTGTTCTTCTTTTGAAAAATTCCATATCTTTTTAAACACATTAAGCATTTTCATCACCCCTTAAATTTGCAGCATACATTTCCTTATAAAGTTCTGATGACTTTAATAGTTCTTCATGAGTACCATAAGAATTTAATTTGCCATCTTTAATAACAAATATCCTATCTGCATCAACAATTGTCTTTAGCCTATGAGCGATTATGATTAAAGTTTTACCCTTAACCAGATTTGCCAAGGCGTTTTGTATGAGAGCTTCATTTTCAGGATCTATATAAGAAGTTGCTTCATCTAAAATTACGATTGGTGCATTCTTTAGCATGGCACGAGCAATAGATATTCTTTGTCTTTCTCCTCCAGATAGATGACCTCCACCTTCGCCAACTCTTGTATCATAACCATTAGATAGATTCATAATAAAATCATGGCAGGCAGATTTTTTACATACATCTATAATTTCTTCGTCAGAGGCATTCTTATTTCCAAGCCTAATATTTTCCTTTATAGTCATATCAAATAGGAAATTGTCTTGGGATACAAAAGAAATAAGTGAAGACAAGTTTTCGAGCGACACATCTTTTGTTTCTACTCCGCCAATTTTAATAGATCCACTATCTACATTCCAAAATCCAGCAATGAGTTTTGCTATAGTAGATTTACCTGATCCAGAAGGTCCAACGAGGGCTGAAACAGAAGATTCTTTTATTTCCATAGAAAGATTATCAATGACTTTCTTTTTTCCATCGTAAGAAAAGTCGACGTCTTGAAGTTCTATATTATAGGATTCTATTTTTTCTCCCTTGTCAATATTTTCTAACTCTCTTGAATCTAAAATTTTTCCTATTTCAGAAGTTATAGTTGATATTCTTGACATATCATCCATATAGTTCATGATTTTTAAAATGCTAGAAACCGTAGCAAAGGATAAGACGATTAAGGTAATTAAATTTCCTAAATCAATACTTCCATTTATATAAAATAAAATCCCAAAGGGTATGATTGTAATAATTCCCATAGGAGAAAGTAATCTACCTATGGCAACCCTATTCATAGATTCACCCATCCAGTTATAATAAAAGCTTGCATTGTCATAAACTGCATCAGCGTATTTTTTATAAGATGATTCGCTTTGATTAAAGGTCTTTATTACTTCAATCCCATTTATATACTCGACAATAGAATTATTCATATGTTGACCAATGGCAACTGACTTTCCAAACATTTCTTTATAATGAGCATTCATAACAGACATCATGGTAGCCATTCCCACCACAAATGGAATTAGTGATAGCAAGGTCAATCGCCAATCTAAGGTAAACATATAAATAAATAATAGAACAGGTCCTACTAAGTTTGCAGTAAATTCTGGCACTAAGTGGGCAAGGGATGTTTCCATAGAATCAACTTGCTCAACAATTATATTTTTAAATTCCCCTGAAGATCTTGATAATACATCTCCCAATGGCATCTTAAATAATTTTTTGGAAATATCATTTCTTATTTCTCCTAATGAATTAAAGGTTGCCGTATGGGAAATACTTGTTGATATTCCTGCTGCCACTTCTTTAATAACAAATGTTATTAAAATATTTATGCATAGTGGAGTGTATAAGCTCATATCCCTTATGCCATTAATCAAATTCACAATAATTTTCGCCATAAAAATATAGGAAAAAAGACCAGCCACTACTCCAATTATTGCCAGTAAGATTGACATAAAATATGGGCCTTTTCTCTTTTTTACATATTGTTTTATTAGATCCATCAAATCCCCTCCTTAATAAATCCTCGTAATAATAAGATAGGTCTATCCATTCACTACTTTATAGATAGACCTGCCTTAAATTCAATTTATTAACCTATTCTCATTTAGCTTTTACACTATAAATATTGAAAAATTGTGGTGTACTTGTAAAGTCATATCCATCAATTTTGTCATTTCTATATAAAATCATTTCTTTTGAATAAGAAAGAGGCAAATCCATAGCGTTTTCGTTTGAATATACTATAGCTTTTTGTATATTGTCTTTAATCTCCCCTTCATCTGTAGAAGTGGAAGCCTTCTTTATTGCGTCAATATATATATTGGAATCTGAAAGTGCTTTTAATGGCATTAAATGTGGATCCATTTCAGTTACTGATTCTTGTAAGAACTTGTGAGGTTCAGTATAAGAACCCTCTGTATTCCATGTTGTCAAATGGAATTCTCCCTTTATACCATCTGTCCACCATGACATTTGATCTTTTTCAACTATGTCAACATCTATACCTACTTCTTTTAATTGCGTCTTTATTGCAAGTGCAGTTTCCTTAGCAAGTACTAAATCTGACCAGTAAACATATTGAAGCTTTAATGGACTTCCGTCCTTTTCTCTTATTCCTGTATCTTTATTAAGTTTCCAACCCGCTTCATCTAGCAAGCTATTTGCCTTTTCAGGAGCATAACTATAATTAGTTGGATAATTTGCATCACAATAAGCCACATTTTTAGGGAATAAAGTTTCAGCTACATCTTCATATGAGTATGTTAAACTGTCGACAATGTCTTTTTTGTTAATTGCATAATTAATTGCTTGGCGAACTTTTAAATCTTCTAATTCTTTTTTACTTGGATTTAAAATTAGATTCTTAGTCAAAGTCCTATTTTTATTGACTTCTCCAGTAACATCCTTAATTTCAGAACCTTTTTTGAAGTCATCATAATTTATTAAATCTGCTCCATAAATTAAATCTATTTCCCCTTTATTTAAGGCTTGAAGTCTTGAGGAAGCATCGGGAATATATTTGACAATAACTTCATCATAGTAAGGTTTTTCCCCATGATAATTTTCATTTCTAACAAATTTTGTATATTCTCCAGATTTAAATTCTTCATATACATAAGGACCTGTTCCTATATTTTCGGTAAATGTCTCAAAGTTTCCCTCAGTAAATGACTTTGGAGATGGCATCCCCAATACATTTTGGAAACAAAAGCCATTTATATAAAATTTAGACGGATTTTCATAATGAACAGCAATCGTATTATCATCAATAACTTCTGTTGATTTTATCTCTGCAACAGCCCTAATGCCTGCAAAGTTAGGATTAGACTTATCAAAGTCTAATATTTTTTTCACTGCATCAGCATTAAAATCTTCACCATCTGAAAACTTTACCCCTTCCTTTAATTTAAAGATTAAAGTTTTGTCATCATCTTTATATTCAAAGCTTTCAGCAAGTTTTGGTACAATTTCACCGTTTTCATAAGCTACTAGGGTTTCGTAAATTAAACCACAAGCCATATTATTTTCCTTATTCATTGTTAAAGTCGTAAGGTTTGTCAGTTCTTTAGCAGTACATAAGGTTAAAACCTTCTTGCTTTCATCTTTTGTGTTTTCACTTGCTACATTTGAATTTTCTTGAGCTTTTTCTTGATTCTTTTGGCAACCTCCTAGTAAAATTGAAAAACTAAATACAAGTGCCAATAAAACCATCATATTTTTTCTAAGTTTGATCATTTCTATCTCCTTTGCAATTTTCCTTCTCTCAATATTTTTCCTTTCTTTATCTCTATGATATAATCTGAAATCTGTTTTGCTTGATTTATATCATGAGTGATAAAAATATAAGAAATACTATGCTTAGATTGATAATAAAAAAGTAAATTTAGTACTTTTTCAATCGTCAATAAGTCAAGCCCAGCCGTAACCTCATCTAGTATTAAAAAATCAGGATTAACCATAAGGGCTCTTATGAGCGACAATCTTCTTTGCTCGCCTCCAGATAGTTGGTGAACGGGCACATCTAATATTTCCTTTTTTAAATGTAAATCCTCGCAAAATAATAACACCTTTTCCTTTCTTTCCTTTTTCGACAAGTTTGTTAAATTAATAAGCCCTTCTTCCAAATTTTTAAAAGTGCTTATACCAGGATTTAAAGTACCAGATGTATCCTGGAAAACAGACTGGATATTTTTTCTATATTTTCTTATTTTTTTTAATTTTAATTTTGAGATATCTACAGAATCATAGAGTATAGATCCTTCATCTATTCTTTCTAATCCTATTAATGCTTTTGCAATGGTGCTTTTACCAGATCCGCTTTCACCAATTAAACTTAAGTTATCTCCCCTTTTAAGTGAAAAGGAAATTTGATCTAGAGCTTTAAATGTCCCCTTTACTGTTTCAAAAGAAAGACTAACGTTACTCATAGCTATTTCGTCCACTCCCATTCACCTCCAGAATCTAATATCTTCTGACTACATTCAACAAATTTTCTTGTCCATTCCTCTTTAGGACTTTCAAATATATCTTTACTACTCCCCTTTTCTATAACACACCCATTTTCTATCACATAGATGCAGTCGCTATATTTTTTAAGAATTTCGGCATCGTGTGTTATTAATAAAATTCCTTTGCCTTTGAAATTTGCTTTAATCAATTCAAAAAATAATGATGAGTTATAATTATCTAAGGCTGATGTTGGTTCATCAGCAATTATATAATCAGTATTTAGCCCCATAGAAATTGCTAATATCACACGCTGAATCATGCCTCCTGAAAGTTCAGTTGGATATGAATCTAAAACTCTTTCATATTCAAGATTTACGCTTTTGAGCTTATCTTTTGCTATACTTAATGCTTCTGATTTATCTATATTAAGATTAGCAATATAAATTTCAATCATTTGACTTTTTATTTTTTTCCTTTTGTCAAAAGAAATCATGGGAAGTTGAGGAATAAAAGCGATATTTCTATTGTTGATATTGATACTATCTTTTTCAAATATATCGAAATCATCTATAGTAATATTCCCAGAACTTACTTTCAAGTCCTCTGATAAAATCCCGAGTATTGCGTTTATTAATGTAGTCTTCCCAGCACCACTTGGACCAGTGAGACCAATAATTTTCGCCATAGGAATACTAAGGGAAATATTATTTAAAAGACTGTTTCCTTTTTTATCTGTAACTTGTAATTGATTAACCAAAATCATATCTTCACCTTCTATTTGCTTCTTTTGCAATAATATTAAATGACATTGTAGTAATAAAAACTGCAAAAATTGGGTAAATTATGAGTTCTGGCTTAATAAATATTGAATCTCTTGCTTCTAAAATCATAGAACCCCACTCCACAACATTTTCTCCAAGTCCAATTCCTATAAATGAAAAACCAGTAATTGCTAAAATCATATCCGCACAAGACAAGCAAATATAATGAACTAAGTCCAATGATATATTGGGTAGTATATGAACTAGAACTAGCCTAGTCTTTGAAGCACCAAGTGAAATCATACAGGTGCAATAAGCCTTATCGTATTCAATATTTATTTGAGTTCTAACAAGCCTTAAAAATCTCAAAATATATGAAACAACCAAAGCAATTAATGTAGTTTTTATTCCATTTCCCCAAGATGCTATAAATATGATTAAATAAGCAATTGGTGGTATAGCCGTTACAGCATTAATAATCGAATCTACTATTACATTCTTTTTCATGGTAACCTTTGATGTAAGAGTTCCTAAAAGCAAACCTAAAGTAAAAACAATAATTGATGCAGTCATAACCATAAATAATGTAGTTTTTCCCCCGTACAGTATTCTCGATAAAACACACCTGCCCATGCTATCATTTCCCAAAGGATACTTAGAACTTGGATTTGCAAATCTAATGGGAAGATTAACTTCTAAGGGATCATTAGGGGCAAAAAAACTTCCAAAGAACATAAATAAAATCACTAGGAAAGCAAATACTGTCCTTTTATTTATTTTCATTAATCTCCCCTTTCCTTTATCAAAAGATCGTTTATCAAATCGGATGTTATATTAGCAATGGCAATAAATAAGGCTAAAAAGAAAACCAAACCATGAATCATCGTTGCATCACGATTTATTACAGAATTTACAATCAAATATCCAAATCCTGGAATAGAAAAAACTCCCTCCACTATTGCCACATTTGCAATCATAAGCCCAATGCTCTGAAAGAAATTTGGGATTAACTTTACTATCGAGTTTGGCAATATATGTTTCACGAACAAAGTAAATTCCTTTAGACCATTAGCTCTAAAAAACATAATATAATATTCGCCATTTTCTTTATCTAAAGCGTCTTTAAATAGTGGATAATAAAAAGAAGCCCCAAATATCCCTAAAGTTATTGCAGGAAGTAGATAGTTTGTAATGCCAATATTACCTGCTACTGATAGCAAATCCCACTTTACTGCAAATATATCAAGTAAGATAATAGCAATATAAAAGCTAGGAATTGAAACACCAATAAGGCATAAAAGATTTATAAGCTTATTGATTATCTTGCTCTTCCATAAGAAAGTAATACATCCCAAAGATAATACTAAAATTACCTGCAATATTGCGGAAAAGAAAACAACAGATAAAGTTTTTGGCAAAGCCAACATTATATTATCCCAGACTGGTTTACCATTGCTTAAAGACTGTCCTAAGTCTAGAGAAAAAAGATTTTTAATCCAGTTAAAATATTGCTTATATACAGGTTTGTCAAAACCAAATCTTATTCTTACTTCTTCAATTTGCTCAGGTGATGGACTTCCGATATGTCTTTTAGCATATGCAGTGGCTGGATCGACGGGAGATAATTTCATTAAAACAAATGATAATACACTAACAATTAATAATGTCATTATTAGCTCATAAAGTTTTTTTAAAAATGTCTTTTTTGTATTCATTTTTATACCATAATTTAAGATCAGCCTAATAATTCAGGAAATTTATTTTTCAAATATTCTTCTAACATCTTTTTGATTGTTTCTTTATTTTCAATAAAAATTTCTTTTTGATTTAAACTTTCATATCCTAAAATCAAAGTATTTACAAATGTCACTAAAAACTCATCTTCAAAAATAGATGATAGCTTATCGTTTAGAGGAAAAGTAGACGATAAAATTTCTGTGTTTGTTTCTTTTAAATTTTCAAACATTTCACACAATCTTTTATCTTCATTTTGTAGTTTCAAAAAAATTGCATATATGCTTTTAAATTCATTTTCATCATAAATTCTTTCCATCATCATCTCAGTAATTGCGTCTAAAGTCGTTAACTTAGATGTGTCGATAGTTTTGCTTTTCTCTCCTCTATATTTGATGCCTAATTTCATAAAATCATAAATCATTTCGTAGGTTGATCCATAATGATAGTAAACACCACCTTTACTTAAACTTACTTTTTCTATAACATCTTCCATAGTTGTATTTTGGAAACCCTTTTCTAAGAAACATTTCTTTGCCGCTTCCAGAATTTCTAACTTCCTTTTTTCTCCAACTTTCAATTTTTTATCATTCAAAACTTTATCTCCTGTCAATAAATAATTCCGACGCTACCGTCAGTTTTATTGTAACTCATTTGATAATTAATTTCAATACATGAATTATTTTAAAATTTAGTAATCTTATTTAAGATATTTGCTTGAACGCCCTTTATACTTCTTTATTAATTTCTTTAAATGCGGTATAATTAATAAAACTTAATACACGCTTAACGCTTATAACTTTAATAGCAAGCACAGTAAGTGTACGGACACTTACGAAAAAATTAATGGAGCAGACCTCTACGGAATGCTCCATTTTTTTAATTTTTACCTTGTTAGGGAGAACCTTAGACCCCGAAATATATTTTATAAAGGAGAATAAAATGGCAAATAGATTTAGAAATGAAAGAATAGAAATAAAACTAACTAAGGAAGAAAAAGAAGTTTTTGAAAAGAAAATGAAACTTGCAAACTGCAAAACTATGTCCCACTTTCTTAGGAAATGCGTATTAGAAAAAGAAATTTATGTAGTAGATTTAGAACCATTTAGAAACTTACAATGGCTACTTTCAAATGCAACAAATAATATAAACCAGATTGCAAAAGCTACTAATGCAACTGGTGTTATTTACAAGAATGAAATCAAATCAATGAATAAACAGATAGAAAAATTATCAAAAGAAATATGGCAGATCCATTCCCTACTTCTTAATAAATCAAAATGAAATTTATTATATAAATCAAAATTTAATTTATAAATACATTAAATACCAGCTGAGAAATTCTACATTTTTAATAAAAACTAGGTACATCAAATACTGCATTTTTCATGAATATAATCATGTTTTTATTTTTCAAATCAATCTACATGATTTGAAAAATATCTTTCCGAACTTAAATATAGTATTCTAGTAAATACAATAAAAAAAGAATACCCTCATGCAAGAGTATTCTTAAAATAAAAATAGTAATTATCTTTTTTCATTCTATAGAATAATATTAAAAAGCAGCATAAAACATAAGTAGAAATAGTACCTACTTTTCAATTAAATCGAAGAGAGATCTATAACATTTTCTTCTCCAAAATACTCTTTAGCTTTTTCTAATATGTCAGAATCATCAGTAGGCATATATATTATTAAATTCTTTTTTGCTCTTGTTATACATACATAAAATAATTTTTTTGTACGTTTCTGAACATTAGAGTTCGGAGATCCTTTACCAAATAATGTTCTAAAGTCATATTTATTCCAATCAGACTCTAATACAAGCAATACATTGTCATATTCACTACCTTTAACACTATGTTGAGTACAAATTGGTGAAAATTCTTTTAAATATAAAACGCTTTTTCTATATTGATTAAATGTTATCTTTTTTATTCTCTCCCATAAATAAAACCCTTTATTTGAAATATAATCACTAAACAATTCATCTTCTTTGAGTAACCCTTTTACTTCCGCAAATTTTAATACATTTTCTATCGTTTGATTATCTTCACTTACAAGATAATCAATTGCTTGCTTAAGGCAAATCTTATCATTCCTATTATGAATAGAAAATTTTGTTATTCTCAGAAAATCATTAAATCTATTAGCCTCATATAATTCAATAATCTCCTCTAATATATCTAATCTGCGTAAAATCCTATCTCTATAAGAATTAGCTTCATATCTACCACTCATTCCATTTAATTTATATGACATGAGTGATTCCTTAGTGATTCTACATTTTTCGTAAGCTTCTTCCCATGACACATCTTCTAAAACACTATATATTGACTGATAAATTTCATTTCCGTTAATTTGATCTAACAGCTCCACTTTGTTATATGTCGGTTTTACCTCTAACGCTATTTCTCCCAAAGTCTTATTACAGTCTAAATTTCCCTTATCAATTTTTTTCTTTATCTCACTTATAAGCTTAGTTATCAAATCAGCATTATATAGATCATATAAGTCTTTAAAGCCAGTCATTTCAGCATTATATTTATGTGTTAGCCTTAACTCTTTTGTTTGTTTTCCATCAGAAAAATCCCAAGATTCAAAAATATTCTTCCCCTTTACACTTATAAAATCATTTATTTCAGTTCCATATAAAAATTTAATACTACCTTCTCTAATAGTACCATTTTCCATATTAGGTGCATTTATATCTTCTGAAGGTCTTTGCTCAATATCATCATCTCTAAACTTATTGGCTACTTCGATTACAACTCTTGGATTTCTTCGGTTTTGCGTCTTTACTATTTTAGTTAAATTATATTGATTTAAATTACCAACTCCGTCGTCATATATAGACTGCATTGAATCTCCAAAAAAACCAATTACATTTTTCTTATCGCTTTGCTCAAGATGCTTTAGTAAAATATCAGCAACTAAAGGACTTGTATCCTGATATTCATCAACAAAAATACAATCTGCAATATCCTTTAAAATGTCCGCTATTTTTTTATATTTCTCAAACATTTTCTCTGCAACAATCAAAATGTGATTATGGCTGATTTTCACTCTATTTTCTTCATTTGGCGTTACAGAATAATACTCATCATAATCCACATAAAGATTTTCGAAATATTCTTTAGAAATTAAATCCTCAGAAAAATCTTTTGGCTTTTTAAAGTTCTTTTCATTATCATCGTTAATAAGCTCAACTAAAATATTTTTTATTTCATTCTGATATTTTCTGATAAGAGACCATATAAACTCATGTATTGTTGAAACCCAAATATTCTCATTTTCTATTCTTGATAAAATTTCGGCAACTGCATTATTTGTATATGTAATGCATACTATCTTTATATCTGGTAATTCCTCTGTGAGTGCATTTATTAAGGAAATTAAGGAGTATGTTTTTCCACTACCTGCTCCACCTTCTAAAATAAAATTTTCACCATTTTTTATACATTGAAGAGCTTCTAATACTTCTTTTTCCAATGTTAGCGTATCCATAATAAGCCCTCCTCAATATAATGTGGAACTGCCCATTTTTCATCTTCTTCGCCATTCTCATTATCAAAATACAATAAGCTTGATGCAAATGCCGATTTCTTTTTCACATTATTCAAAGCAAAATTATAATAATCACCATTTTCTATTTCATCATTCGAAAAATCTTTTAAAGCTCCATATTGATAAAATCCTTCTTTGTTTTTTAATATAAAGTCTTTATTTAGTGCTATAAATGCATCTTCAAAACTACTCGCTTGATACTCACCATAAGATTCTGGTATTTGATAGGCCATTCTCATATTATCTTTAATTTTATCCTCAGCATTTTTCCCTACAAGTTCCTTAAATTGATTATTCGATGTATCAATTCCAGTATCTTTAAAAAATTCTTTTATTGATGCGTTACTTGTATGTGTTCCCTCATCGGGGTGACAACTCGTATATACAGTTCTTTCTTTTCCATTTTTATCTATTTTCTTTTCAGCTTTAACAGAGTCAATATCCGTAACAAACAAAACTTTTGTTCCTAAAAAGGAAAATAAAGGCATAAATATATGAGAATGCGCTCCAACTTCTATTATAGAAATATTCTGTGATAATAGTGGTATAATATCTGCTCTTGGCTTTTCTTTATTATCAATTTTATGCATCATCACTGGCATTAAAATTCGTTCGGTATCTCCTTCTATACAAATAGCTTTATCCGCAAAGAAAAGTTCACTTCTATTCATTGTCAGATATTGTTTTACAAACTTAAATCCTTTCTGTTCATCTCCACCATACTCTTCTTTTAAAGAATTAAAGCTCTTAGCTATGACCGTATTCCCGTTTTTCTTCAAATATATAATGTCATCAAAGTTACATTCAGAAACTATATGTGATGAATGCGAAGTGATTAAAATCTGCAACTGCTTATTCTTTTCTTTCAACAACTTATTTCTATGTGCTTTGATATGAGATTTAATATTCCTTATAAATATATACTGTAACTGAGGGTGTGTATGTGCTTCAGGTTCTTCAATATATAAGAGATTTATATCTGCTGGTTGTTCAAACAATTCCTGTATATTGGTTTCAATCTCAAATAAAATACCAATTAAATTCAAATACCCCAATCCATTATATGTTTCTGGAAGCGAATAATCTCCCCCTTGTCTATAACTTAAGTTTGTATTATCTGACAATAAATTTTTCTCTGAAATAGATGACTCTATTGCTATATCAATTCCATTTTCTGCACCACCATAAGTTTTAATAACATCTATAACATCACTAAAAATACCATCAATGGGTTCTTCACCTTCACTTTTTTCTCCATTGTAAATCTTATATAATTCTTTATCGGCTTCCTCCAATTTTTCTTCAAGTCTTGTAAATACCGATTCACTTTCATCTTTTGCAGCTTTATAAGAACTGAAATATTTACCAGTTAAACCTGATAAAACATGATTACGATCATCATTAGAAACCGCTCGATCAGCTCTTATTCCTGCCACTTTAATGACTTTTTGAATATCTTTATTATCAATTTCTTCTGATCTATCTTGCGTTGTTTTGTTTGCTTCAACATCAAACCCTCTTGAATATTTTTTCGTTTCAAAGAAGTTTGCAAAATTCTTACTCATAAATTTGGAAAATGATTTAAAATCTTCAATATTTTTTTCACTAATAATGTTTTTTAATTCTATGATTTTTTTTGCAGCTATTACCGAAATAAATTCTAAAACTATTATGTTATTATCTGGATTTAAGTCCATCATGAATTTTTGAATATTCTCATATGAATCATTATCATTATACTCAATGAATAATTGCATATTAATAGTTTCTAATAATTGAACTTCATCCAGCTTTGTTATATCAAAACCAATTATTTTTTTATAGAGATCTTTCTGGCATTCTAAATTTATATCTTCCCAAAATAATTTAGATGAATTTAGCATTTTATCTAAAACAATAATAGATGATGTTTTTCCACAATTATTTTTGCCTATAACTAGCGACAATTCATCTTTAAAATTTAACTCAAAATTTTTTAATAATCTAAAGTTTTTGACTTTCATCTTTTTTAAAATCATTTTAATACTCCTCTTTACCTTCTAAATCAAACTTTTCTTTTATATTTATTTTCCTAAAAATCCTTTGTCTACTTACATCAACTTGTTGTTTTCGAAACGATTCTCACTACATCAACAACCTTATCAAAGGTCAAATCTCCAATGTATTTATTTTCACTGAGATACACTTCCCACAAGGATCTTAGGTAAGAATCATCTTTTATGTCCTCGATTATTTCCTCAGAGTCTTTCATTATCTCCTGACTTCCTCTTTTGTGTGAGGTTCTTTCTACTGCTTCTTTTAAAATTTCATAGTTTATCTCATCTTTTTTTAGTTTGTAGAGGGTGTATAGATCGTAAAAGTCTCTCATTCGTGTTGTTGTTATATTTCTTCTGATTATGGTTTCATATTTTTCAGCTACAATTGTTTCTAATGGATATGCCATTATTTTTATATTTTCTTTGCTAAAGATACAGGGATAGGTATATTCTATTTCCCTTGGCGTTATTGCATCTCCTGTTGTTAGGTCTAGTTTCATCGGATTTTTGGTCTTTCCAACATTTGCTATTAGTGATATTCTAAAGTTCTCGTACTCGTCCTCTTCTCTAATATAGCTAATATCCTTTATTTCAAATCTTATTCCATCATCTACATTGATATTTATAATTTCTTGAACTGTTTCTTTTATTTTTTCTTCTTTTAAAGCTATGCCTTTAATGGTTGTGTCCATGTCCATAGTTGTTCTATTTTCAATCCCGATTAAAGATGATATTAAGAATCCTCCCTTTATTACAAAATTGTTTTTGTACTTTGATTTAGATAGCCTTTCTAAAAATCTTTCAAAAAAATATATTTGCAGAACTTCTTGTGACTTTAGATTTTTCTTCTCTGCCATGCTTCTTATCTTGCCCTTTATACTCTCGATATTAATCACAATAATACCTCCATGTATTTTCTAATTTCATTTTCTATTTTAAATAATCTACTGTATTTTATGAGTCGTCTTAGATTTTTATTTGTTGATTTAAAGTATATTTTTAAGGCTTCTGTAAAAATCTGTTTATCTATTTTTTCTCTGTCAATTATAATATCGCAAATTGTTCGATCAATATCATAAACTGGGATAAGGTTGCCTTGTGGTGATTTTATTTCTGCCTTTCCTAGTTCGTATAAATCTTTTTTTACATAGTGAACTTGTAGATCCTCATATCTTTTTTTGATATGGCTGGAATTGTAGCCTTGAGGTACAGATATATGAAATACATTTGGGGTCCTATCTGATAAGTCATGTAGATATAGGGCTGTTTGATGGGAAAATATAATTCGATTACTATTTGATGATATTAAAACAAAATCGTCTATTACTTTTCCTTTTAATTGATATAGTCCTGGTCTTAATCTTTCCAACTGTCCACTCTTTGTTAATTCTGATAAATTATGCCTAGTATATCCAAGTTCTTCTGCTTCTTTGTTGGTTATCACTAAATTTTCTTGGATATATTCTTTAAGTGTATTCATAGTCCGCCTCCTCTCGTTTACGCTTTTATTATATGTTATAAAAGCGAATATGTAAAGCTGGGCTATGAGTAATTTATATTTTGAGAAGGATGTAACGAATCCTTACTCCCTTCAATAAAAAAGAGCAGCCTTTTAAGCTACTCTTATAGAAAGTACAAAATGAGTTTATCTTATTAATTTTTTCTTTGTGTTTCCTCATACTAGTTTTAAAACTACTCTTACATCCATGTAGTTTTTTTGAGTCTTTTTGACGTATCCTTCTTCATCTTTATCGAAGACAAAATGCTTATAAAACTGCTTAAAATGCAGGATTTCTATATTTACATCTTTTGTATCAACGCTATAGTCTCCACATGCGCCGTCCTGGGGAATTGGTCCACAGCTTCAAGGTGTTCCACTTTATAGCCCTCTCTTTCCAGTAGCTCAATATCCCGAACTTGGGTCACGGGGTTGCAGCTGATGTAGAGGATGCGTCTCGCGCCGAGGGCAGCGAGTTTTCCGATGGCTTTCGGGTGGATGCCGTCGCGAGGGGGGTCCACGACGAGGAGGTCGCATGTTTCATCCACAGTGTCGATCATCTCCAGCACGTCGCCGGCAATGAAGCGGGCGTTGTCGATGCCATTGCGCGCGGCCGAGCGATTGGCATCCTCCACGGCGGATTCCACGATTTCGATGCCCACCACTTTTTTCGCCGCCTTGGCCAGGACCTGGCCGATAGTGCCCGTGCCGGAGTAGAGGTCGAAGACCACGCCTTTTTCTTCCGCCGCCAGGGTCCGAGCCTTTTCGTAGATCAGCGTGGCCGTGTCGGGATTGGGCTGAAAGAAGGAAAAGGGCCCGATGTCGAAGTGCAGGTCCAGAAGCTCTTCGCCGATAACCTCCTCGCCAAAAAGGTGGCGCACCTCTTCGGGCTTAATGGCGTCGGCCCAATCGTCGGTGATGGTGCGGTAAATGCTTGCCACCTTGCCTTTTAGCTTCAAGCCACGAAGGAAATCCACAAAGGACGCCTCGTCTACCGCATCGGAGGTGGTGACCAGGTTCACCAAATAGCTGTCCGTGGCCCGCGCGTGGCGCACGACGAGAAAGCGCAGGGTGCCTTCGTGCTTCATGCGGTGGTAAAAGGGGGTGTTCAGCTCGCGGAAATAGCCTTCCACGGCCCCGCGAATGGCCTCCATGTCTTCCGGCACCAGGAGGCAACCCGTGGTGGAGACGATGTCGTAAAAGCCCTTTTTGTGGTGCAGGCCCAGGGTGAGGGGGCCGCCTTTTTCCGCATCACCGAAGGTGTATTCCATTTTGTTGCGGTATTGGTATTCCTTGGGCGCCGGCGTATAGGGCACATCCCTGCCGTAGAGATCGTCGATCATGGCTTTTTTCAGGGCCGATTCCTTTTCGTAGCTCAGGCTTTGGTAGGTGCAGCCGCCGCAAATGGCCGCATGAGGGCAATCGGCCGCCTCTTCCATGGGTGATGAGGCCAAAAGCTCCACGATCTTTCCCTTTTTATTGTCCTTTCGGTTTCTCGTGATGCGCACGCCCACCTTTTGCCCGGGCAGACCGCCTTTTACCACGACCCGCGTGCCGTCTTCCGTTTCCACCACGGATTTGTTGGGGAAATGCCGCCGAATAATCTCGCCTTCTACATATTTTTTCGCCATAATGCCTCCTTTATTCTTCCCTCCATTATACCATGGGGCTTCTCCCATAGAAAAAGCTACCGACATCCATCGGTAGCTTTTCGTTTTAAATTTACTGGTCGTAGACAAAGCTCGTGTTGTTGACTTCAAACCAGGTTTCGTCTTTTCCGTTGGCCTTGCGCTCGTAGCCGTGGCCGTTGGTGGCTTCGACGACGGGATAGTAGGACCACATCTCTTTCTTCATGTCCTTAAACTGCAGGATTTTGTCTTGATGGGTATCCACATAGGCCTCGTCGGCAAAGCGATTGAGCATGCGGTTGGTGATAGCCACCACTTCCGCCCGCGTAATGGGTTGGTCGGGCTTAAAGCTTCCGTCGGGATAACCGGAAATCCATCCGGCGCCCGCGGCCTTTTGAATCACATCGTAGGCCCAGTGGTCCTTGGCGACGTCGGTGAAAGCTTTGCTCCCCGCCGAAATATCGGCGAAGCGCGTAGCCATGGCGGCAAATTCCGCCCGGGTAATGTCGGCCCGAGGCATGAAGTTGCCATCGGGATAGCCCTTCACCATGCCCAGCTTGCTCATGTAGCTAATGGCGGTGACGGACCAGAGATTGTCGGGGATGTCCTTGTAATCGCGGCTGTAAATCATGCCCTTTTGCGGCCGTTCGTTTAAGAGACGGGAGAACATGACCGTGACTTCCTGGCGGGACATTTTATTATCGGGCTTAAAGTTTTGATCCGGGTAGCCGATCATGTATTGGGCATGATCTTTTCTGTTTAAGAGAGGCGTGTCCGCGGGTTTTGAAAGAAACGTGCCGCCCTTCGGATGATTATCGGGCTTCTTGGGATCGTCGGGCTTCTTGGGTCCTACTTTTTCCCATTGAGCAACGAAGTTTTGATTTCCGGTAACTTTATAGTCAGCTCTGGGTTTATATTCTTCCTTGCTCCAATAAAGAAACTTGTATCCTTCTCTTGTTGGAGCTTCCATTAATTTAATCTCTTCATTTTCTTTGTGCAATTCAGTTTTAATTTCTTTGCCATCCGCAAATTTACCGCCATTGGCATCGTAAACGATCAAAAGTTCTCCTTTATAATTAATGTCGTAATTGTTAAGAAGACTTTTACTCATATATTTGTTGTATGGGGTATCCGAAGTATCGCTAAATGCCAAATTTGTGAATTTATCATAATTTGTCGGAGGTGCAAATAGACCTGCTCTAGCTACATTCCCTTCAAATAATGTCGTTTTGTCGATAGTTAAGTTTTGATACTTCGTTACATCAGCCGGGTTTTTATAATCGAGGGACGCATCAAAGATAGCTCCGCCCATACCGGACTTATTGTTGATAAATTTACTTGATTCACTTATCTTGGCAGGAATGTCAGCATCAATATAAAGACCTCCGCCTAATAATTTTGTTTGGTCTCCACTCTCTCCGGTATCATTACCATTGAACTCAGTTCCTTTAATATTTACAGTTCCTTTAATTTGTGTGCCACCCGTTCCAACGAAGACACCTCCTGCCCCATTGGCTGTATTATTTTTAATTACACACTTATTTAGATTCGTAGTTTTACCAGCTACAGAGACAATTCCCCCACCTAAAGAGCTTGAATTATTAGAATCTATAATAGAATCTTCAACAGTCAAATTTCCCAGCAGTGAAGTTATTCCACCACCTATACTTTTAGCCTTATTATTTCTTATTGTACTATTTTTAATCGAGCAAGAGTTTTGTCCAGAAAAGAATAAGGCTCCGCCACGAGCTTCATCACTTTTGTTATTATCAAAATTACAGCCGTCAATATTAAGGTCTGCGTTGACACTATAAACAGCTCCTCCATCTGATGCTGAACTATTTTCTGTAAAAGTAGAGTCTTTTATTTGAGCCCCACCTTGTAAATACAATGCACCTCCAGCTGAATTAGCTTTATTCTTGTTAAATGTAACATCATTCAGTGTTAATTCTTTTGATGTGAAAATTGCTCCACCCCAATTGGCTTCGTTACTTTCAAAAATGGCATTTGAAACACTAAAAGCTTTTGAACTGTATATTGCACCACCTGTAGAAGCTTTATTACCTTTGAAGGTTGCATTAGAAATGCTTGCTGTATGATTTTTCCCAATAATAATAGCTCCGCCAGTTACTCCAGTTTCATTATCTTCAAATTTTCCACCTGTAATATTTAAAGGTCCAAAAGCAGCAATCGCCCCTCCACCTCTTTTGGCGTTGTTATTCCTAAAAGTTCCCCCACTTATATTTATTATAGAATCATTACGAGCTTGTATAGCTCCGCCTTGCAAGCTATATTTATTATTTTGAATTATTGCTCCTTCTAAAATATTCAAAGTGCCACCGTTAAGATATATTGCCGGCCCATCGAAACCTGAATATTCTGAGAAATTTTGCACCACTGCTCCGTCAGCTAATGTTAAAGTTCCTCCGGTAATACCAAACGCTTGTGCACTATTGCTTCCATCTAATATTACATTTTCAATTTTAAGTGTAGTACCACTAAATAATGAAGCAAAATTCTTATTACTTCTCTTTAATGTAAACTGATTTCCTGCTTTAGATCTTAAAACCATATTTACATCTGTTTTTCCCCATAGTCCTTCGTCTTCAGGGATAGCATAATCATCATTCATGGTGATTACATACTCATTAGTTAAATCTTCTTGTTTGCAATTCTCCACCGCTTTATAAAAAGTGTCATAATCACCTACAAGCGCACCATCTTCTGTGCTTCCGACAAGTCTTTTTGTAACTGTAAAAGTCTTTTCTGCAACAGGTCCTCCCACTGCATCCGGGACTTCTTCCTTACTTATCTCGAGCTCATCTTCCTCCGCTTTTACTTCTTCCGGATCATCCTTTTTATCTTCAGCCTTAACCTTTTCGACTTTTTCGACAGATTGATTCATCCTTGGGATTTCTTGCTTACCCTTAGCAAACACCGATGTTGCATTTAAAAATACTGATACCATCATCAGCAGTGCCAACAATAGGGCTGTGCTTTTCTTGTGTTTCATAGCTCCTCCTAAATCTTCTGAAAAGTAAAATACTTTTAGACATTATCCTTAACTATAAGATTACCATACTCCTGTTTATTTAGTAAGGCAAAGTGAAAAATGTTATAAAAAGACTCCCGGGATTTACGGAAAGTAGAGTGACCCCATAAAGTTGGACTTAATCGAGTAAGCATTTCGCTTGCTCGATTTTGTTTTACATAACATTCGTTCTATGCAGATTTCATTCGTTCACGGTATTGCTTCGGACTCAAGCCACCCAACTTTTCTTTGATTCGATCGTTGTTGTAGTAGCGGATGAAACGTTCGATGGAACGCAC
>NZ_JAOQJD010000011.1:9929-77489 GCF_025566985.1 Aedoeadaptatus acetigenes | reverse complement strand
CGGCAGCGCCAAAGAATACCATGGCCTTCGCTACACCAACCAGCGTGGACGAAAGAAAATGGACCTGAAAGCGGTGCTGACCTTTGCATGCATGAACATGAAAAAACTGGCACTGATGATGGATCGAAGAGATCGGGAGAGGGGAGACTGCGGCCCTTCTTTTGCTGATTTATGGAGAAAATGGATTGACAACATAAAAAAGAGACAAACCCCGAGATTTATTCGGAGTTTGTCTGCAGTCTGAAACGGCCTCGCGCCGTTTTTTTATTGCTCAAAAGCCTCGAAAGTCCCGCCCCATATCCCCGGAGGTGAGGACGCTCCAAAGGTCTGTGGCTTTTTCTTCGAAAGCCAAGAACCGCCTTTCATCGAGAGAGCATTTTTTCACTTGTTTGAAATTGGTAAGTAAGGTAACGGACGAATCCTTCGCCTTGCGAAGATAGTCTTTCCCTTCGTCGGAAAATGCCAAGACCTGAAAGGTATGCTGACGGGCCATGGCCGCCTCGACGGACGCCTTATCCAATCCGAGGGATGCGTGGAGCATGAGACGAGCGATGCGCCAGCGGGAATAGCGCCGAGTCTTCACCAGGTCAAAAAATTCATCATAGGTCTTCGCTTCGCGCAAACAGGCGCGGATTCGCTTGTCCAGTCCGATTTCGTAGCCGGCAAAGGATGTGAGGTCCGGGGGAGAGGAGAGCCACAGGCCGCGGTAGAAGCGGTAGAGGGATTCGACCAACTCCGATTCTTTGTATTGAGGCGGAGATCCCGCACAGAAATGCTTGATTTGATAGGGGTCATTCATGGTACGAATGGCCGATGCGGAGCAAATCTTCTCGCCGTCTTGGGCACGCTCAACCATCACGAGGGGAATCATCGGTGCCAATTGCTTCAAGCTTTTATAGTAGCCGTAAGCCAATAGGGCGTTGGACTGAAACACCGAAGGCCAAGATTTGTCCTCCGCCTCCAAAGCCTCTTTGTACGCCGCGGCATAGGATGTGCCGCTTTCCATGGCCGCTTTTAGGCGGGAGTGAAAGGCTTCGGTCTTTTCGTAACGGTAAATGGCATCGAAAGTCGCCCTGTCGCCGAATTCCGTGCCGCAAAAGACGGCGTCGATAAAAGGCAATCGACTTGCCACAGCCATGGCGCCGCGGGAAAAATACTCGCCGCCGGAGGTGGCCGACTGCACCGGATGGGTAATCACCACATCGGCACCGTTTTTCACAAGGTCATTCGCCCGCGTAAACTTGTCCGTCACAACGGGCAGGCCCCGCTGCGTAAAAGAGGCGCTCATTAAAACCACGACGCCATAGCCGCTTTCTTTGGCGCGTTGGATTAAGTATGTATGGCCGTAGTGCGGAGGGTTGGTCTCCGCCACGATGAGTGCATAGGGCATGATTTCAATCCTTTTCATCTCTTTTCTTCGACAAGGAACGATTATATGATATAATAACTGCGGTCAAAATGAAAATGCTTAAGGAGGAAATACATGAAAATTTTAGTCATTAACTGTGGCAGCTCTTCTCTGAAATACCAGTTAATCGATATGGAAGATAAGAAAGTTCTCGCCAAAGGTTTAGCCGAACGGATCGGCATCGAAGGCGGCCGCGTAAAATACGAAGCAGCCGGCAAAGACGAAATCGTCATCGAAGAAATGCTCGCCGATCACAAGGCAGCCCTTAAAATCGTCTTGGATTCTTTACAACACGCTGAATACGGCGCCGTTAAGAGCTTAGACGAAATCGATGCCGTCGGCCACCGCGTCGTACACGGCGGCGAAGCATTTGCCGAATCGGTGATCATCGACGAAAAGGTCATGAAAGCCATTAACGACAATGTTGAAATCGCACCCCTGCACAATCCGCCGAACATTATCGGTATCGAAGCCTGCAAGGAAATCATGGGCGACATCCCCATGGTCGCTGTATTCGACACGGCTTTCCACCAAACCATTCCGGCATTAAACTACATCTATGCCCTTCCCTACGAATACTACGAAAAATACAAAGTTCGTCGCTACGGCTTCCACGGCACCAGCCACCAATACATTACGGAACGTGCCGCTGAAATGCTCGGCAAAAATCTTGACGATGTGAACTTAATTACCTGCCACTTAGGTAACGGCTCCAGCATCAGCGCCGTCGTCGGCGGAAAATGCTACGACACCACCATGGGCTTTACGCCCCTCGAAGGCTTGGCCATGGGTACCCGTACCGGCGACATGGACCCCGCCATCGTTCCCTTCATTATGGACAAAGAAAACCTCTCGACCGAGGAAATGTCTAATGTTATGAACAAAAAGAGCGGTGTCTTGGGCATCAGCGGCGTATCCAGCGACTTCAGAGACTTGGAAGAAGCAGCTGAAAAGGGCAACGAACGGGCACAACTGGCTCTGGATATTTTCGAAAACCGCGTCCGCAAATTCATCGGCGCCTATTTAACCGAAATGGATCACTGCGACGGCATTATCTTTACGGCCGGCGTCGGCGAAAACTCCATTTCCACGAGAGAACGCGTCGCAGGCGGCTTGGCTTCCTTAGGCATCAAGATCGACCGCGACAAAAACGACATGCGCGGCAAAGAAGCTGTCATCAGTGCCGACGATTCTTCCATTCCCGTATTGGTTATTCCCACCAACGAAGAATTGAAAATCGCCATGGAAACGGCCAAACTCGTTTAAATTCCTTGACAAGAGGCCGTTTCTTATCATATAATAGCTTGCAGCAGTTTTAGAGGTGATACCTTTGCGTAGAGAATTTTCTGATTTTTTACAGGGAAGTGACATCCACAAACACGTCGAGGGTCAGCTGATGAAAGAAGACAGTCCCTTGGATTTAGAAGGTCTCGATCTTCTCGATCCCGTTGACTACGATATGGACATCTATAAAGTTGATGGGGACTTAGAAGTCGACGTTCATGTGACCTACGACATCAAAACCCCGTGTGATCGCTGCTTGAAGATGGTGGAAGAAACCATCGACAGCGAATCTCACGTGGTCGTAACCACCGATGAGGAAGAGGACGACGAAGCGAACGTGCTTCTCGTCGAAGCTTTGGATGAATTTCCGTTGGCGGAAATAGTATTCTCGCAAGTGATAACATCCGTACCGATCAAAGTTTTGTGTGATGATGATTGCAAGGGACTTTGCCCGGTCTGTGGTGAGGATTTAAACGAACATCCCGATCACCATTGTGAATCGGAAGGCATCAGCCCCTTTGAATCCTTAAAAAATCTATTTGATGAAAAAGCATAAGAGATAGGGAGGTGTAGACATGGCAGTACCTAAGAGTAAAACTTCGAAACAACGTAAAAACAAGAGACGTGCATCTTCTTATCGTCTGAATAAAACGACTGTCGCTGAGTGCCCCAATTGCCACGAAGCGAAGTTACCCCACCGTATTTGCCCGAGCTGCGGCTACTACGATGGCAAAGAAGTTATCGCAACTTCTGAAGAAGTATAAGAAAAAAGCTTCCGATTTTTCGGAAGCTTTTTTTGCATTAGAAAACCCCCGGTTAAGCGGGGGGTTTCTTTTCGGGCACCGTTTGATGTCCTTTTATTCTGCCCAATTTCCGTTTACAAAAATCGGCACTTCGTCGCCATCTGCCGTGGTCGCCGTAATGGAAAGATCCGCTGTGCCCACCATAAAGTCCACGTGGATCAAGCTGTTGTTTGCGCCTCGTTCTAAAAGCGCATCCTCATTTAAATCGCTGCCGCCATTAAGATTGGTGGGATAGGCCTTGCCGAGAGCCAAATGGCAAGAGGCGTTTTCGTCATAAAGGGTGTTATAAAAAAGTTGATTGCGATTGGAAATCGGCGAATCGTAGGGAACGAGAGCTACCTCGCCCAAGCGTCCGGCGCCCTCGTCGGTGTCGAGCAAACGGGCGAGAACATCTTTTCCCTTTTCGGCGTCGAAATCGACGACCTTCCCGTCCTTAAAACGAAGCCAAAAGTTGTCGATGACATTGCCGTTGTAGGCGAGAGGCATGGAGGCGTGAACGACGCCGTCGACCCCGGCGCGGTGGGGAAGGGTAAAGACTTCTTCCGTCGGGATATTTGCCACGAAGTAGCGGCCATCGGGCAAAGTGGAGCCGCCGCCGGCCCAAATGTGGCCCTCGGGAAGCGTAATGGTCAGATCCGTTCCCAAACTGTTTTTGTAGTGAAGGGATTTGTATGCGGCTTCCGTCAGCTTCTTCGCCTGTCCGTCCACCGTCGTCGTGTGCTTTTTCCAATCGGCGATGGTGCTTTCAGAGACGCGGCACATATCGAAAATCGCCTGCCACAACTTTTTAACGGCAACGTCTGTGTCATCTTCGGGATAGACTTTCTTCGCCCAGGCCTCCGTAGCGATGCCTGCGACGGTCCAGGGATTTTCGTCCTTCATGATGGCCTCGGAGTAAAAGCGCATGGCCTTGGAACGGCTCATGGACGCTTCCTGAAGCTTGTGGGCATCGATTTGCTTTAACAAATCCGGATCCGATCCCGTAAAGGATAAAAAGGCGGCGCCGTTTTCAATGTAGTGGCGATACAATTCCGTATCGAAATCGTGAACCGTGTTAAGCACCTCTTCCGATGCATGTTCGTATTTTAAAAGGGTAAGGGCATCGTCGGACCAAATGACGCGCACGTCGGCGGCGCCCTGGGCGTAAGCCGCTTCGGCGCAGGCGACGACCAAGTCCCTTCCTTCGATGGGACTTTGGATCACAAGGTCCTGTCCTTTTTCAAGAGAAAGGCCCGTGTTTATCAGTAATTCAGCATATGCATTTAATTGTTCGTTGAAATTCATAGTTCCTCCTTTTTCTGAAAGTATACCACAATCCGGCGCCGAAAAAAGAGAAAGGATTCTTGCAAGGGTAGGGCGCGCGTGTTATAATATATCGGTACAAATACGCACACAGCCTCAGAACCTGGCCGTTGCCTGAGGGTCGCTTTGTTCATACGGGCTGTGGAGGAAAAAACATTTGGAGGTAATATGTCTGTAGTATCTATGAAGAGCCTGCTTGAAGCCGGCGTACACTTTGGTCACCAAACCAGAAGATGGAACCCGAAGATGAAGAAATACATCTTCACCGAACGCAACGGTATTTACATTATCGACTTACAAAAAACCGTCGGCAAAATCGAAGAAGCCTACGATTTCGTTCGCGAAACCGCTCAAAACGGCGGACAAGTTTTATTTGTCGGTACCAAAAAGCAAGCGCAAGATGCCATCGAAAAAGAAGCTAAGCGTTGCGGAGAATTCTACATTAACCAACGTTGGTTAGGCGGTCTTCTCACCAACTATCAAACCATAAAGAAGAGAATCGCTCGTCTGAAAGATTTGGAAGAAATGGAAACAGACGGTCGCTTCGACGTTCTTCCCAAGAAGGAAGTTATCGGCCTTCGTCACGAAAGAGAACGTCTTGAAAAATTCTTAGGCGGCATTAAAGACATGAACGGTCTGCCCGATGTCATGTACGTCGTCGATCCGAAGAAAGAAAATATCGCCGTTAAAGAAGCGCAAAAGCTCGGTATTCCCATCGTCGGTATTCTCGATACTAACTGCGATCCCGATGAATTGGATTACCCCATCCCCGGCAATGACGACGCCATTCGTGCCGTAAAATTAATTACGGAAACCATGGCTAACGCCGTTCTCGAAGGAAAACAAGGGGCACAAGATCACGCTGAAGAAGAAGCTGAAGCACCTGAAGCATCTGAAGAAACTGAAAATCAAATCACGGATAGTGCGGCTGATACAAAAGAACAAGAATAAGGCAAATTATAAGAGTTCTGGCCAATGGAACTCTTATTTTTTTGAGAGTGCAACTCGTATCTGAAAGGGGACTTAAAATGGAAATTTCTGCAAAAATGGTAAAAGAATTAAGAGACAAATCCGGCGCAGGCATGATGGACTGCAAGAAGGCCTTAAAGGAATCCAACGGCGACATTGATCGCGCCGCCGACATCCTCAGAGAACAAGGCCTCAGCAAGGTCGCTAAGAAGAGCGATCGCATCGCAGCGGAAGGGATTGTAGAAAGCTACATCCACAACAACCGCATCGGCGTTTTGATCGAAGTCAACACCGAAACCGACTTTGTCGCCAAAAACGAAGACTTCAGAGAATTTGTTCGCGACATGGCCATGCAAGTGGCTGCCGTCAACCCGAAATACGTTACCCGCGACGAAGTTCCCCAAGACGAATTGGATCACGAACGTTCCGTCTTAAAGGAACAAGCGTTAAATGAAGGCAAACCGGAACACATTGTAGAAAAAATGGTCGAAGGCCGTTTGGAAAAATTCTACAAAGAAATCGTCCTTTTGGATCAACCCTTCATTAAAGACGGCGACAAGACCGTAAACGAATTATTAACCGAACTTATCGCAAAAATCGGCGAAAAGATCAGCATCCGTCGCTTCTGCCGCTATGAAGTCGGTGAAGGCATGGAAAAACGCTCCGAAGACTTCGCCGAAGAAGTTGCAAAACAAATGAAATAAGCGGACCCGGACCATGGAACCTAAATACAAGAGGATCGTCTTAAAACTCAGCGGGGAAGCCATGGCGGGAGAAAAAGGAATCGGCATCGATTCTTCTGTGGTCAGGCTCTTCGCTCGTGAGATCAAGCGCATCTCCGAGGCTGGTGTGGAAACCTGCATCGTCGTCGGCGGCGGCAATTTCTGGCGTGGCCGGGACAGCAAGGAAATGGACCGAGCCACATCCGACTACATGGGAATGCTCGGCACGGTCATGAACGCCCTGGCGCTTCAAGATGCCCTGGAGCAAATGGAGGTTGTGACGCGGGTCATGACGGCCATCGAAATGAAACAAGTGGCCGAGCCCTACATTCGTCGCCGGGCCATTCGCCACCTGGAAAAAGGCCGCGTGGTCATTTTCTCCGGAGGCATCGGCAATCCCTATTTTTCCACGGACACCACGGCAGCCCTTCGCGCGGCGGAAATCGACGCGGAAGTCATTCTGCTGGCGAAAAAAGGCGTCGACGGCATTTACGATTCCGATCCCAATGTCTACGACGACGCAGTGAAATTCGACAATTTGTCTTATTTCGATATTCTCAGCAAGAATTTAAAAATCATGGATTCGACAGCCACTTCTCTATGCATGGATAATGAAATCCCCCTACTTGTCTTCGGCATCGACGAATCGAGCAATCTTTTCGACGCGGCCATGGGCAAGGAACTGGGGACCCGTGTTGAATAAGGAGGATTTTGTATGGATTTTAGCGAAGTCAAAAAAGAAGTTCAAACCAAAACGGAAAAGACTGCCGATCGCTTAAAGGAAGAATTGGCATCCATTCGCGCCGGCCGCGCCAATCCGTCCCTCTTGGACCGGATTACCGTGGAAGCCTACGGCCAACAAACGCCGTTAAATCAAGTTGCCGGCATTACGGCACCGGAAGCGCGTCTGTTGACCATTCAACCCTGGGACGCATCCTTGATCCCCGCCATTGAAAAAGAAATTTTAAAATCGGATCTGGGCCTGAATCCATCCAACGACGGCAAATTGATTCGCTTGGCGATTCCCGCGTTGACGGAAGAACGACGCAAGGAAATGATCAAAGTCGTAGGAAAAGATGCCGAACAATCGAAAGTTGCCATCAGAAACGTTCGTCGCGACGCCATCGACTTGATTAAAAAAGCGGAAAAGAACAAGGAAATTTCCGAAGATGATCAAAAAGATTACGAAGAAGAAATTCAGAAGATCATCGACGCCGCCGTTAAAAACATCGACGCCATTGCGAAGGCAAAGGAAGACGAATTGCTTGAAATTTAAATACAACTGAATAGGGCCCCCTAAGGGGGTTCTTTCTTTTTAGGAGAAATCATGGATTCTGAAAAAAAAGCCATGCCCAAACACCTGGGCATTATCATGGACGGCAACGGCCGCTGGGCAAAGGCGCGCAATATGCCGCGCACTTACGGCCACAAAGAGGGCGTGAAGCGGGTTTTGGAAATCGTAAGGGCCTGCTACAAATTGAATATCCCCTATCTGTCTCTCTACGCCTTTTCCACGGAAAATTGGAAGCGCCCGGAGCAGGAAGTGTCAAACCTTATGTTTCTCTTGCGCACATTTATCGATCAATACATTGACGAATTGGACGAAAACGGCGTGAAGCTGAACATTATGGGCGACCTGTCCGCATTAGGCGAAAAGACCCGAAAGATGGTCTTAGGCGCCGTCGAGCGCACCGAATCCAACGTGGATCTCATCTTAAATATCGGCTTGAACTACGGGGGGCAGGATGAAATCCTACGTGCGGCAAAATCGCTGGCGCAAAAAGCCGTGAACGGCGAGATTTCCGTCGATGCCATCGATAAAGAAGCTTTCGAAAGGGAGCTTTATACGAAAAACCAGCCGCCCCTGGATCTGTTGATCCGTCCGAGCGGCGAGCTGCGGGTCAGCAATTTTATGCTCTGGCAATTGGCCTATGCGGAATTTTGGTTCTCGGATATTCTTTGGCCGGACTTTACGGAAGACACATTAAAGAAAGCCATAGACGATTATCAAACGAGGGACAGGCGATTTGGAGGCGTATAATTGAGTAATCTGTTAAAACGAACGACGACGGCCTTGGTTCTCATCGCTCTTTTAGTGGCGATTCTCTATTTCGGCGGAATGGTGTTGCAATGTGCCGTTCTCTTCTTTTCCCTGGCTCTGTGTCACGAACTGATTTCCGCCTTTAAACACAAGGGCAATAACATTCCCGAGCACTACATTCTCCTTGCCTGTGCCTTTCACTTTGTGGTGTACGAGCGAGGCTGGCCGTGGTTTGTGGCATTTACCATCCCTTTGTTTTTCCTCATACTGTATTATTTAAAAGAGGATGATTTTACGATCGAAGATATGGGTATCTCTGCCCTCATACTGATCTATGTGCCCACCTTTTTGTTCCCCATCATGGCTTTGGACAAGACGCGTTACCTTTATCTGGTATTCGTCATATCCATTGCCACGGATACTTTCGCCTATTTGACGGGAATGGCTTTCGGAAAACACAAGCTGTGTCCCACCATCAGCCCGAACAAAACCGTGGAGGGCGCGTTGGGCGGCGTCGCGGGTACCATGCTATGCGGTTTGATCTACTGCATGATTTTCGACATTCACATTACGCTGATCCACGTGCTCTTTATCGGCCTCGCCTCCGTTACGGCGCAGCTGGGGGATCTGTTTGCATCGAAAATTAAACGCGCCATGGGGATTAAGGACTTCGGCCACTTTTTACCGGGCCACGGCGGATTCATGGACCGCTTCGACAGCATGCTCTTAATCATACCCATGGTCTATATTCTGTTCCGCTTTTCACTTTAGGAGGTTATATGACGACCCTTTTCGGTTCACTTTTTGTCTTTATACTAATTATCGCCATACACGAATTCGGCCATTTTGCTGTGGCAAAGGCCGTCGGTATTCGCGTGAATGAGTACGCCATCGGCATGGGCCCTTTAATCTATAAAAAACAAACGGAAGAAACCCAATACAGCCTTCGGGCGTTGCCCATCGGCGGCTATGTGGCCATGGAAGGGGAAGAGTCGGCATCGGACGACCCGCGGTCGTTCAATAACGCGAGTCTATTGAAGCGGGCAGCGGTCATCGTCAGCGGCGCTGGCATGAATTTTGTCCTGGCCATCGTGGCCTTTTCTCTTTTTCTCTTAATCACCGGCTATCCGACGAAAATCGTGGACGAAGTGATTCCGAATTCCCCGGCGGCCGTGGCGGGAATTCAAAAAGGGGACGCCATTCGCTCCGTCGACGGAAAGGAAATAAAGGACTGGGACGCTTTTTCCAAAACCGTGGCGTCTTCGAAAAATCCCATTACCATCGGCATTGATCGCGAAGGGAAAATTCTCGATTTTACCGTAAAGCCCGTAGAAAAAGACGGTCGCCCCATCGTGGGCATACAACCCACCAGCGAAAAGCATCCGGTAAAAGCCATGGGCGACGGATTCAAGATGACGGGGAAAGTTATCGTCACCATTTTCGACGTCTTAGGGAAATTATTTACGGGAAACCTGGGCGTAGACAATCTGTCCGGCCCCGTAGGCGTGGTGAAAGTGATCGGCGACTCGGCAAAGTACGGGTTCGGCTCTTTGATGTTTATCACGGCCTACATTTCGGCGAATCTGGGCTTTATGAACCTGCTGCCCATTCCCGCCCTCGACGGAGGCAAGCTCGTGTTTATCCTAATCGAAGGAATCACGGGCAAACCGGTAAACGAACGAATCGAACAGGGGCTTTCCGTGGCAAGCTTTGTCTTGCTCTTTGCTCTCATGATTTACGTGACGATTTTCGGCGATATTGCCCGATTCATCCAATAGAAAGGACGATGAACTTGTCTAAACACACGAGACAAATCGCTGTCGGCGACGTATTAATCGGCGGCGGCGCTCCCATTAGCATTCAGTCCATGACCAACACGAAGACGAAAGATGCGGTGTCCACCATCGATCAAATTCATCGACTGGAAAATGCAGGCTGCGACATTATCCGCGTAGCGGTCAATGATCTCGAGGATGCAGAAGCCTTGGATCAAATCATTCCCGCCATTTCCATTCCGGTCATCGCCGACATTCAATTCGATTATCGCCTGGCCCTTTACGCATTGGAGCACGGCGTCCACGGTTTGCGCATTAATCCGGGAAATATCGGCGAGGCCTGGAAGGTGAAAGAAGTGGCGGATGCGGCAAAGGCGCGGAACGTATCTATCCGCATCGGCGTCAACTCGGGTTCTGTGAAGCCGGCCTTCATCGAGAAATACCGTGGCGTGAACTCCAAGTCCATCGTGGAATCAGCACTGGATGAAATCGCCACACTGGAAAAATTCGGTTTCGACGCCATTAAAGTCTCTTTAAAATCCTCGGACGTGCGTCAATCCATCGAAAGCTACCGGGAATTTTCCCGCGTCAGCGATTATCCCCTTCATCTGGGCATTACCGAGGCCGGTGCCGGCATGAACGGCATCGTGAAATCGGCTGTGGGCATGGGTACCTTACTTGAAGAGGGCATTGGCGATACCATGCGGGTCTCCTTAACGGGCGATCCCGTCGATGAAGTGCACTGTGCCAAGGCCATACTGAAGAGTTTGGGCCTCAGGCGCGAGGGCATCGACATCGTCGCCTGTCCCACCTGCGGACGCACGGAAATCGACTTGATTCATTTGGTTAAGGATGCGGAAGATCGCTTTAAGGCCTTGAATTTCGAAGGAAAAATCGCCATTATGGGTTGTCGCGTCAACGGACCCGGCGAAGCCCGCGAGGCGGATTACGGCATCACCGGCGGAAATGGTCGCGGCGTCATCTTTAAAAAAGGCGAAGTCGTGGAAACCGTTGACGAAGCGCATCTATTAGACGCTCTTATCGACTTAATAGAAAGGGATCACCGTTGATCGACAAAAACACCCATCCATCAGAGCGCGCTTTGATGGATTTTATTTTAAATAAATCCCTGCCCATAAAAAAAGTGATCTATAATCGGACGCTTGCCGGTTTGACACTGGAAATGGATTGTGAAGAAGGGGATTGGCGCGATGAATTTGAAACGCTTCTGAAAAAATGCTATCCCACCCTTGCGGTCAAGACAAATTACCGGGAAAAGCAAGCGGAGCGGGCGGCGTACACGGAAGATGAAATCTATAATTTTTTAAAGGCCTCCATTACCGCATCCGATGCTTGGCTCGAGCGTGACTGTTTTATCATGAAGGAAAGCCGCATTACGCTTCATGTGCCCAACGCCACAGTGGAAAAGACCGTCCTCTCCATGCACATCGAAAGCAGGCTCGAAGAAATCACCGGTCGGCGCTATTTCCTGGAATGCGCCTGTCCGGACGGGGACTGCGAATTGAGTGCTTTGGACGAGTTGATCGAGAGCGAAGAATCGGTGTTCAGCGACGGCATAAAGATCGAAGCGCCTGCGGCGAAGGAAAAGGCGAAGAGCGACGAAGTTTACCAGTTCGGAAAAAATAAATTTGAACCCCCGACGCCCATAGGCGACTGTCGCGTCGGTGAGACCGTCACCATTACGGGATCCGTCTTCGACTTCGACGAGCGACCCATAAAAAACGACAAAACCCTGTTTATCCTCTCCCTTTACGACGGGACGGACAGCACCAATGTGAAGGCTTTTGTAAAAAATCAGGAAGCCGACGCCTTTGCTCAAACTTTTTCCAAGGGAAAGACCGTCTCCGTTCACGGGAAATACGATTTCGACAGTTTCGACCGCAGGGAAAGCGTCGTTGCGCGAAATATGAAGGTGGTTCCCACGCAAAAACGGGAGGACAAAAGCGCGAAAAAGCGCATCGAGCTGCACGTCCACACGAAAATGAGCAATATGGACGGCACCAACACCATCGACGATTTCGCGAAGCAGGCCAAGGCCTGGGGCCACGAGGCCATCGCCATTACCGACGACAATGTGGTGCAGGGCTATCCCGATGCCATGAGCGCTGCAAAGAAGCACGACATTCGCATTCTCTACGGCGTGGATGCCGATGTGGTGGACGACGGAGAGCATATCTTTAAAAACCCCGGGAACGCTCAATACGGGGCAAGTTACGTGGTCTTTGACTTAGAGACTACGGGCTTTTCGCCGCGCTTCGACGAGGTGACGGAAATCGGCGCCGTGAAAATTCGAGACGGTCGCATCGTGGATCGCTTCTCCACTTTCGTGAATCCCATGCAGCCCATTCCGCCGAAGGTGGTGGAATTAACCCACATTACAAACGACATGGTGGCCGATGCCGATCCCATCGACGTGGTGCTCCCTCGCTTTGAGGCATTTATCGACGACAGCATTTTGGTTGCACACAACGCTTCCTTCGACTCGCGGTTTATCGAATTCAGGCGGAAGGGAAAAGTCCCCTATGCCACCATCGACACCTTGCTTCTGGCACGTTCCTTGGACATTCAGGTGAAAAATTATAAATTAGGCACCTTGGCGAAGCGCTTCGGCATCAATTTGCAGGGCGCCCACCGCGCCGTCAACGACGCCGAGGCCACGGCGGAGCTCTTTATTCAGCTTCAGGCCATGGCGGCGAAGATCGGCATCGAGAATCCTGAGGATCTCAATCGCCTAAAACCGAAGTCGCCGGAAAAATCATTTCCGACGAAGCTCACGATTTTCCCGAAAAATCTCGAGGGACTTACGGCCATGTACCACTTGATCTCCGCCTCGCACATGGATCACTTCTTCCGAACGGCCCGCATGTTGAAATCGGAAGTGCTGAAATCGAAGAATAACTTTATTCTCGGCTCCGGGGGAGAAGGGGGCGAACTAATCGACGCCTACTTGCGCGGCGCGTCGGACGATGAGCTCAAGAGGATCGCGTCCATTCTGGATTACATTGAGGTGGCGCCCGTATCTCGCTACGAGCGGGCCTATGCCGACGGTCTGTTGCGAAGCGAAGAAGACGGAAAAGCCATGATTCGCGACTTGCTCGATTTAGGCCGAAGCCTGGATATTCCCGTCATCGCCTCTTCAGACGTGCGCTATATGAACAAAGAGAATGCCGAATTTCTCGAGATATTGGAATACTCGAAATTCCGCGGCCGTCCCTTTACAAATGGCGGCGCCTATTTTATGACCACCGACGAAATGCTCGAAGCCTTTTCTTTTCTCGCAGGCGATGCCGAAGCCGTCGTCATCGACAATCCAAAAAAGATCGCCGATTCCATCGAGGTATTTCCGCCCATTCCCTCGGGGAAATTTCCGCCGAAAATTAAAAATGCCGACGTGGATTTAAAGGCCGATGCCTTTAAACGGGCGCGGGAAATCTATGGCGATTCCCTGCCGAAAATAGTGGAAGATCGCCTGAACACGGAGCTTGAAAGCATTATCGGAAACGGCTACGCGGTCATGTACAAAATCGCCCAACAGCTCGTCGAAAAATCCAACGCCGACGGCTATTACGTCGGCTCCCGTGGCTCCGTCGGCTCCTCTTTTGTCGCCACCATGACGGGAATCACGGAAGTCAATCCCCTTATGCCCCACTATGTTTGCAGCAAGTGCAAACACAGTGAATTTATCGACGACGGAAAAGTGAGCACCGGCTTCGATTTGCCGAGAAAAAACTGTCCGGTCTGTGGCGAGCCATTGATTCGCGACGGCCATAAAATTCCCTTCGAAGTCTTTTTAGGTTTCTACGGCGACAAAGAACCGGACATCGACTTAAACTTCGCCGGGGAGTATCAGCCCACCGCCCACAAATTCATCGAAGATTACTTCGGCGAGGGCTTCGTCTTCCGCGCCGGCACCATCGGTACCTTGGCGGAAAAGACCGCCTTCGGCCTGGTGAAGAAATTTACCGAAGAAAACAATCTTCAGAAAAACCCCGTGGAGATCCTGCGTTTGGCAAAGGGCATCGAAGGAGTGAAGCGGACAAGCGGCCAACACCCGGGCGGCATAATGGTCGTGCCGAAAGACGAAGACATTCACCACTTCACGCCCATTCAGTATCCGGCGGATGAGAAGAAGAAAAACGTCATTACCACACACTTCGACTACCACTCCATTAGCGAAAATATTTTAAAACTGGACATCCTTGGCCACGATGCGCCCACAATTCTCCGCATGTTGGAAGACTTAACCGGCGTGGCCATGGAAGACATTCCCATGGACGATCCCGAAGTCATGAGCCTGTTTACATCCGCCGACGCGCTAAAAGTCGACGAATCCCTATTCTCGTCGCCTACGGGCACCCTGGGGATTCCCGAGTTCGGCACAGACTTCGTCGTGCGCATGCTCATGGACACGAAGCCCGCCACCTTCGGCGAGTTGGTCAATATTTCAGGCCTTTCCCACGGCACCGACGTGTGGACGGGAAATGCACAGGATCTCGTCCACTCAAGTAAGGCGACGATCTCCGAAGTCATCAGTACGCGGGAAGATATTATGAACTACCTGATTATTGCCGGTGCGGAAAACAAAGTGGCCTTCGACACCATGGAAGCTGTACGAAAAGGACGCGGTCTTCCCGAAAAATACATGGACGTGTTAAAGACATTGGACGTGCCGAGTTGGTACTTTGAAAGTTGCGAAAAAATCAAGTACATGTTCCCCAGAGCCCATGCGGTGGCCTACGTCATGACCAGTCTTCGCATCGCCTGGTACAAGGTTCATTACCCGCTGGCCTTTTACGCCGCCTATTTTACGACAAAACTTTCCGACCTAAACGGCGACCTTTTGGTTCAAGGCTATGACGCCGTTAAACAGCGTGTTGAATGGATCGAAGGAAACGACGAGGCGACGAAAGCGGAACTGTCTGAAATCCCTATTTTGAAAGTCGTATTGGAAATGATGGCGCGAGGCTACGAATTCGAGCCCATTCACTTAGGTGCCTCTCATTACGAGAAATTTTCCGTCTACGAAAACAAGGTGCTTCTGCCCATCAGTTCCCTTCAGGGGATCGGCCATACGGTGGCGAAGGAAATTTATGAGGCCATGAACGAACAGCCCTTCCTTTCCGTTGAAGACATGGTGAATCGAAGCGGCGCGTCGAAAACCGTCGTAGAGACCCTGAAAGCCCACGGCGCCCTTCAAGGAATCCCGAAAGATAACCAGTTAAGCATGATGGATCTTATTGGCGATAGTGCCAAAATGTGATATACTAAAGAAAAGATAGACGAGTAGAACTAGAGTGGGTCCACCACTCTAGTTTTTTATGGGAGGTGAGTTCTTGAAACATTCTCAAGTACGCGCGATTGTTTCGGAGGCGGCGGAAAAAGCGGCCGCCGAGCGAGAGTATGAGGTGGTGGAAATTGCCATCACCAACAAAAATCCGTCGCGCATTATAATTACGGTGTATCATCCCGATGGGGTGCAAATCGACGACTGCGCCGATATATCCCGTGCCGTAGGAGACATGATCGACGACAAGGATTTGTTTGAAGGCAAGTATACCCTGGAGGTTCAGTCCCCCGGATTGGATCGGCCCATTCGCACGAAAGATGATTACCGCAGGAACATGGGAAAAAAGGTCGAGGTTCACCTGTACAAAAAAGTAAACGACCAAAAAGAATATGTAGGTATTTTAGCGGACTACGGCGACGACACCGTGGATATCCGCACAGAAGATGGAAATATTGTCACCTTTGATTCAAAATCCATCTCATTAATGCGACAGGTCATTGAATTTTAGGAGGCAAAGAAAAAACGATGAACGAAGAGTTTATTTTAGCTCTGAAGCAATTGGAAAGCGAAAAAGGAATCCCGGAAGACGTGATTATCGAGGCCCTGGAAACGGCTCTTGTGTCCAGCTACAAGAAAAATTTCGGAACGACACAGAATGTCATTGTTGAAATCAATCGGGATACGGGAGAAATTTCCCTGGCCGCCGAAAAAGAAGTGGTGGATGAAGTCTTTGACGAGAACACGGAAATCGCCGTGGAAGATGCGCGAAGAGAAAACCCGAGGCTCGAAATCGGCGACATTTATTACGAAAAAATCGATCCGGAAAAATTCGGCCGCATCGCTGCACAAACGGCGAGACAAGTCGTCATTCAACGGATCAAAGACGCCGAGCGCGACGTGATTTACGACGATTACGCCGATCGGGAAAATGAAATCATTACATGTGACGTACAAAGAGTGACCAAAGGCAATGTCTTTGTGGATTTAGGAAAAACCGAAGCCATTTTGCCCGTATCGGAGCAAATTCAAGGGGAGTCCTACCACCAAGGCGATCGCTACAAAATGTTGGTACTGGAAGTAAATAAGCAGCCCAAAGGGCCGCAAATCGTGCTCTCCAGAAGCCATCCCAATCTGGTGCGCCGCCTCTTTGAACTGGAGGTACCGGAAATTCACGACGGCATCGTCGAAATCTTTTCCATTGCGAGAGAAGCCGGAAGCCGAACGAAGATCGCCGTGTTCAGCAAGGACGAGGACGTGGATCCCCTGGGCGCCTGCGTCGGATTTAAAGGCAGCCGCGTGAAGACCATCGTCGACGAGCTCCACGATGAAAAAATTGACATCGTCATTTGGGAAAAAGACATTGCCGCCTTTATCGGCAACGCCTTGAGCCCGTCGAAAGTAGTGGAAGTTTTCATCAATCAACGGGAGAAATCGGCCATGGTCGTGGTTCCGGACTATCAACTGTCCTTGGCCATTGGCAAGGAAGGCCAAAACGCACGTCTGGCAGCGAAATTGACCAATTGGAAGATTGACATAAAATCCGAAACCCAATTTGACGAATACCTGGATTCTTTGGGAATGGATGCAGACGACTTCAGAACCTACTTCGAAAATACCCAAGCCGAGGCGCCGGACGTGTCAGCGGCAGATGAATATTCTCCCGTCGAAGAAAAAATCGAATCCAATGAGGCCGATAATTTCGCCAGCATCGGCGGCTTAACGGGCATGGACTTATCGGATCTATTTAAAGACGCGGATTCGTCCTCGGAAGAAGATTACGAAGAAGAAGCGGAGAAAGCGAAAGAAGATGAGTAAGAGGATTCATCCATGAACAAGCCAAAAAAAGTGCCCTTGCGCAAATGCGTCGGGTGTTCAGAATCGAAACCGAAAAAAGAGCTCACACGAATCGTAAAAAATAAAGAACAAGAGGTTTTTATAGATGAAACGGGAAAAGCAAACGGCAGAGGTGCTTATGTTTGTAAAGATATAAAGTGTTTAAATAAGGCGATTAAATCGAAGGCCATCTATAAGGCATTGGGCAAAGATTTGTCCGAAGAGGCCATTGAATCGCTGCGCAAATCACTTTCAGATCTATAAACCCCTTATATTAAGGAGGTGTTCTCATGTCGAACAAACGAGTGTATACGGTAGCCAAGGAATACGGCATGGCCAGCAAGGATTTAATGGAAATTCTGGCCCGGGCGGATATTACCGTGAAAAGTCACATGAGTACTTTAACTGAAGAGCAGCAAAAGGATCTTTTGAATTATATCCGAAAGGCGCAAAGCGCCCAGAGTACGGGCGAAAACGAACCGGAAAAGAAAGATACCGAAACCAAGGCGAAGAAAGAGAAAAAACAGGAAGCGGCACCTGTGAAAAAACCTGCGCCTGAGACCAAGGAGTCGAAGCCGAAAAAAGAAGAGAAGATGCCGAAGAAATCCGAAGAAAAAAAAGAGCCGCAAAAACCCCGCAAACAAGCGGAACCGGCTGCGGCCAAAGAAGCGCCTACGCCTTTACGCAAAGAGCCTGAAAAGAGCGCAGAGGACGTGAATGTTCACGAAGAAAAGCAATTTTCAGACGGCACGGGCGGCAAGCATTCCGATAAAAAGAAGAACAAGAAGAAAAAACAAAAAGAAGCGAAAAAAGCGCGCAACAGGGAAGAGGGCGGCCAACGGGTTCAAGATTTTGAAAAACCCAAGGCGCCGAAGAAAAAGTCCAGAAGCCAAAAGCGTAAAGAACGTATGGCGAAGGAAGATGTAAAGGGGGACGGGGCTATTAAGATCAAGGCACCCTTAACGGTGAAGGAATTTGCCGACACAGTCGGCATCAGCTTGGCACAAGTTATAACAAAATTAATCGGATTAGGTGTTATGGCGACACAAAACGAATCCATCGATCGGGATGTCATTGAAATTTTAGCCGACGAACTTTCTATCGAGATCGAATTTATTTCCGAATCGGATTCGAATATCGAAGAGATCTACAATTTAGATCAGGAAGATCCCGAAGACAGTTTGGTGGAACGACCGCCGGTCGTTACGGTTATGGGCCACGTCGACCACGGCAAAACCTCGATTTTGGACGTCATTAAAAAGAGCCACGTCACCGCATCGGAAGCCGGCGGCATTACCCAACACATCGGCGCCTACCAAGTTTCGGCCAACGGCAAACTGATTACGTTTTTGGATACGCCGGGTCACGAAGCCTTTACGGCCATGCGCTCCAGAGGGGCGTCCATTACGGACATCGCCATCCTCGTCGTCGCAGCCGATGACGGCGTCATGCCGCAAACGAGAGAGGCGATTCACCACGCCAAGGCAGCCGACGTGCCCATTATCGTCGCCATTAATAAAATCGACAGAGAAGGCGCGAATCCCGATCGCGTGCGCCAGGAATTAACTGAAGAAGGCCTGGTTTGCGAAGATTGGGGTGGCGACACCATTATGGTCGAAGTCTCTGCAAAGACGAAGGAAGGGATTCCCGAGCTTCTCGACATGGTGCTTCTCGTAGCAGAAGTATTGGAACTGAAGGCCAATCCCGATCGCCTGGCCATCGGCACCATTGTGGAAGCCCGTCTCGACAAGGGCAAGGGCCCCATGGCTACCATTCTCGTGCAAAAGGGCACCTTAACCAGCGACAGCTATATCGTCAGCGGTACCTGCTACGGCCACATTCGGGCCATGACCGATGACAAGAAGAAGCGCTTGAAGACGGCCGGTCCGGCCACTCCGGTTGTGGTTCTGGGGCTCGACGGCGTTCCCAACGCAGGGGATACGGTCTATGCCGTTCAAGATGAAAAGACCGCGAGAGAAATTGCCGCGAGAAACATCGCCCACGAACGGGAAGAAAAGCTGGCCTCCAAGAACAAGGTATCCCTGAACAATCTCTTCGACAAGATCAAAGAAGGCGAGCTCAAGGATCTGAACCTGGTCGTCAAGGCCGACGTCAAGGGGACGGTAGAAGCGCTGAACCAATCCCTCTTGAAATTAAACGACAACGAAGATGTGGATGAAGTGCAAGTAAACATCATTCACTCCGGCACCGGCGGAATCAATGAAAGCGACATTAACCTGGCCTCCGCGTCCAATGCTTTGGTCATCGGTTTTAATGTACGCCCGAACATTAACGCCATCGAGTTGGCTAAACAAGAAGAAGTGGATGTGCGCACTTATCGCGTCATTTACGACATCCTAAACGACGTGAAAAATGCCATTAGCGGTATGTTGACACCGGAAATCACCGAAGAAGTTCTGGGGCGCTGCGAGGTTCGCGAAACCTTCAAGCTTCCCTCCAACGACATCGTCGCCGGTATTTACGTTCTCAAGGGAAAAATTGCACGAAAAGCATTCGTTAAAGTCCTGCGCGACGACGTGATTATTCACGAAGGCCCCATCTCTTCGTTGAAGCGCTTCCAAGACGACGCCAAGGAAATCGCTCAAGGGTACGAAGGCGGCCTCATGGTGGAAAACTTCAACGACATTCAAGTCAACGACTTGCTGGAATGCTATATCGAAAAAGAAATTAAGAAGGAAATTTAACATGAAGGATAAACGAGTTCACCGTATTTCAGAAGAAGTGAAGAGGGAACTCTCCGACATCATTCAAAACAAATTGAAAGATCCTCGGATCCCTCCCTTAACCAGCGTCTCCTTCGTCTCCGTCACGCGGGATCTCTCTTACGCCACCGTAGGGATTTCCATTTTCGGCGACGACGAGGCAAAAAAAGATGCCATGGAAGGCCTTGAAAGCGCCAAAGGCTTTATGAAAAAAGAGCTGGGAAGTCGCTTAAAATTAAGAGCCATGCCGGAGCTGATTCTGGAGCTGGACGAAAGCATCGAAAAGGGCATGGCCTTGGAAGAGACCATCAATAAGGTGATGGAATCGGAGCATCGCGGTGAGTGATATCAAGGCATTCGCCGAGCAATTAAAGAAAAGAATTGAGGACGCGGAGGTTGTGGGGATAATTTCCCACAAGAGTCCCGACGGCGACAATCTCGGAAGCTTGGAAGCTATGTGGGGCTGTTTAAAAGGCATGGGTAAAAAGGTGATCTACGTCTCAAATGACGACGTGCCGGCAGACTTTGCCTTTTTGCCCTCCACAAAAGAGCGGGTTGACATCGACTCGATCCATGAGCCCCTGCCTCTGTTAATCGCCTTGGATTCGTCGGACGTCCATCGTTTCGGCACCAAAGGCGAGGCGCTCTTTGAAAAGGCCGCCTATACGGTGAACATCGATCACCACATGAGCAACGATGCTTATGCCGATTTAAACTGCGTCTTGCCGAAGGCGACCTCTACGGGCGAAGTGCTCTTTCAGGTGTTTGAAGCCATGGACATTGAGCTCACGCCTGCCATGGCCACGGGGCTTTACACGGCGATCTCCACGGACACGGGGAGCTTTCAATACGACAGCGTGACGGGAGACACCCACCGCATGATCGCCGCCCTTTATGACGCCGACTGCGATCACAATGTCGTGGTTCGATCCGTGTATCAGTCCATGTCGAAAGAAAAGCTGGCCCTCCACGCCCGCGTCTTGTCCGATCTGAAGTTTATGGCCGACGGAAAAGTATCCCTCGCCATATGCCACTTAGAGGACATGGAACGCACCGGCGCTGCGAAGGATGCAACTGAAGGCATCGTAGAAAAGGCGCGGAACATCGACGGCGTGGAAATGGCGATTTTCCTGAAAGAAAAGGCCGACGAAGTGAAGCTGTCCTTCCGCTCGAAAAGCTATTTGGACTGCACGGAATTTGCTTCCGTCTTCGGCGGCGGCGGCCACATCCGCGCAGCCGGCGCGTCCCAAGGGGACAGTCTCGAAAATGTCCTGGCCAAGGTGGAAGCCTTGGTGCGGGAAAAGATAGAAAACAGGGATCGATGAACGGTATTTTATTAGTGGATAAGCCTGCAGGTTGGACTTCTCACGACGTAGTACAGAAAATGCGCCGTCTGTACGAAACGAAGCAAGTGGGCCACACGGGCACACTGGATCCCATGGCCACGGGCCTTCTGCCTATCTGCATCGGCAAGGCCACAAAGGTGGCGGAGTACATCTCCGACGATAAAAAAGCCTATTTGGCCCGAGCGGTAAGAGGCATTCGCACGGACACGGGAGACACGACGGGCGTGGTCTATGCCCGAAGCGATGTGCCGATTCCCGACAATCTCGACGATATTCTCCGGACATTTACGGGGGAGCAGCTTCAATTGCCGCCCATGCACTCGGCGCTGAAATACAAGGGCAAAAAGCTCTACGACTACGCCCGCATGGGCATCTGCGTTCCGCGAAAGAAACGGCCCATTACCGTGACGAAGCTTGCCTGTTTAGAACGCGGCGACACAGAGATCAGCCTTTTGGCGGAAGTGTCTTCCGGTACCTATATCCGCACACTTTTAGACGACATCGGCGTGGCGGCCGGCTGCTTCCTCACCATGTCGGATCTTCGCCGCGTGTCTGTGGGAAACACCACCGTCGACGGTTCCTACACCATCGAGGCATTGGAGGCCATGCCCCTCGATGCGCGAAAAAGCCTATTGCTTCCCATGGACCGGCTTCTCGACCATCTTCCGCCGATTCATTTGCCCGCAAAGCGATTAAAGCCCATGACCAACGGCATGTCCACGCGAATTTCCTTTCCCGTGGAAAAGGCCCCCATCTATCGGATTTACGCAGGGGATGTCTTTGTGGGCCTGGGCATCGTGAAGGAAGAAGATGGCACGACGAATGTTTGCATGAAAAAAGTATTAGTTTGAGGTGTTTATGGAGGTTATACAAGTCGATTTAGACTCGGAAATTTCCCAAGAGGCGACCATCGCTTTAGGAAATTTCGACGGTTTACACAGCGGTCACAAAGCTTTGATCGAAGAAGTAGTAGAGATGGCAAAGAAATTAAATTGCCGATCTTCCGTTCTTATGTTTAAGACCCACACGAAAAACACGACCGACGGCATTTCTCAGGAACTTTTAACCTCGCGTTCTCAAAAACACGACATTCTTCGTGAAATGGGCATCGATATAATTTACGAAATCGAATTTACCAAGCGGATTATGCGCATGAGCCCGGAAGCTTTCGTTACGGATTTTTTAGTCGGCCACTTAAAGGCCAAAGGCGTCGTCGTCGGCTACGATTATCGCTTCGGTTTTAAGGCCTCCGGAGATGTAACTACCTTGGATGAGCTTTGCAAGGCGAATGACATCGCCCTCTCCGTAAAAAAAGCCGTCACTTACGAGGATGAAGCCATTTCCAGCACGCGCATTCGTTCTGCGGTAAAAGAAGGGGACGTAAAGCTTGCCCGAGTCCTTTTAACGCGGCCATTTACCATTCGAGGCAAGGTGGTTCCCGGCAAGCAACTGGGCCGTACCATCGGCATTCCCACGGCAAATATTCTATATAACGCCAATTACGTCGTGCCGAAATACGGCGTCTACCTTACCGGCGTAACCGTAGACGAGATATATTACTACGGCGCCACAAACATCGGCACCAACCCGACCTTTGATGAACAGGGGATCAAGGTGGAAACCTATCTCTACGATTACGAAGGGGACAGCCTCTACGGAAAAATTATCGACGTGGCTCTCTTGGAATTCATTCGGCCGGAAGAAGCCTTCGACGGCGTGGAGGCATTGAAGGCGCGCATGGACAAGGATTTGTCCGATATTCGCGAGCGAATTTCCCGGGAAGAATTTACAAAATAGCCGATTAATGGTAAAATACTCGAGTATTGTTAGTTTGGCTCAGTTTGTCGATCCTCGACGCTTACTTAGTCAAACCGAATTTTAATTAGGAGGACATTATGTTATCGAAAGAAAAGAAACAAGAAATCATCAAAGCGTATCAAAGAGAAGAAGGGGACACCGGTTCTCCGGAAGTTCAAGTAGCTATTTTAACCTACACCATTAATACGCTGAACGAACACTTAAAAGAACATAAAAAAGACCACCACTCTCGTAGAGGTCTTTTGAAAATGGTCGGTAAGAGACGGAACCTGCTCCGCTATTTAAAGAACAAGGATGTAGAACGTTACAGATCCCTTATCGAACGTTTGGAAATCAGAGGTTAAGACAGGATTTTAAAGAGCGGGCGACCGCTCTTTCTTTATAGAGAAAAGAGAGTGACATGTATAAAACATATACGACGATGTTAAATAACGAGCCTCTGCATGTAGAGATCGGAAAAGTCGCCAAACAAGCTAACGGTGCCTGTTGGGTGAGACAAGGGGAAAGCGTCGTTCTCGTAACGGCTACGGCATCGACCAAGGCCCGCGAAGGCGCGGACTTTCTTCCCTTAAGCTGTGACTACGAAGAAAAATATTATTCCTCCGGCAAAATTCCCGGCGGCTTTAACAAGCGGGAAGGGCGCCCCGGCACCAATGCCATTTTAACCAGTCGCCTCATCGACCGCCCCATTCGCCCTCTGTTTCCCTCGGACTACCATCACAGCATTCAAGTGACGGCCACGGTACTCAGCTACGATCCCAACTATCCCACGGATATTTTAGCCATGATCGGCTCCTCTATCGCCCTGTCCGTCTCGGACATTCCCTTCCAAGGGCCCACGGGTTCCGTGCGCGTCGGCCACATTGACGGAGAAATGGTCTTGAATCCCTCCGTTGAGGATCAAAAGCGCTCTCGTTTAAATCTCGCCGTCTCCGGCACCGCCGATGCCATTATGATGGTGGAAGCGGAAGTGGATTTACTGGAAGAAAGCGACGTACTGGACGCCATTTTCAATGCCCACGAAGAAATCAAAAAGCTGGTCGCCTTTATCGACGGCATCGTCGATGAAGTAGGCAAAGAAAACATGGAATATGAACGCCTGGTTATCGACGAAGACTATAAGAAGACCATTTACGATGCGGTCTACGACAAGGTGGAAGAAGCCCTTTGGATCGCCGATAAAACGGAACAGGGTCACGAACTGACGAAGATCAAAGACGCCCTTATCGCCGATTTGGAAGAAAAAGAAGATTACAGAGACGTTCAGGTCAATACGATTTTCGAAGGCTTGACGCAAGAAATCTTCAGAAAACAGATTCTCGTGGACAGAAAGCGCAGCGACGGCAGAAGCTTTACTGAAATTCGCCCGCTCTCGTCGGAAGTCGGCCTTTTGCCTCGCGTCCACGGCAGCGCCCTCTTTACCCGCGGTCAAACCCAGGCCCTCACTTCCGTCACCCTGGCGGCTTTAACGGAAGGCCAAATCATCGACGGCTTGGATCCCGAATACACGAAGCGCTATGTCCACCACTACAACTTCCCGTCCTACTCCGTCGGCGAAACGCGCCCGCCGAGAAGCCCGGGTCGTCGCGAAATCGGCCACGGCAATTTGGCTGAACGCGCCTTAATTCCCGTGCTTCCCTCGCAAGATGAATTCCCCTACTACATTCGCGTCGTCAACGAAATTTTGGAATCCAACGGCTCCTCGTCCCAAGCGAGTATCTGCGGATCCACTTTGGCCTTAATGGACGCCGGTGTGCCCATTCACGCGCCGGTGGCAGGCATCGCCATGGGTCTTATCGACAACGGCGACGATCCCGTCATCTTAACCGACATCCAGGGCTTGGAAGACCACTACGGCGACATGGACTTTAAAGTGGCGGGTACCTCCGAAGGCATTACCGCCCTTCAAATGGACATTAAAATCGACGGCGTATCCAGAGAGATCTTGGCCCGCGCACTGAAACAGGCCAACGACGCCCGCATGGAACTTTTGGCCCACATGAAAGGCACCATTGCGGCGCCGAGAGAAGAACTCTCTCCCTATGCGCCGAAGATTACCGGGCTTCAAATCGATCCCGATAAGATCGGCGAAGTCATCGGTAGCGGCGGCAAGGTCATCCACAAGATTACGGAAGAAACCGGCGCACAAATCGAAATCGAAGACGACGGACGCGTATCCATCATTGCCAACGACGAGGGCGCTCTCGTGGCAAAGAAAATTATCGAAGACATCGTACACGAATTGGAAGTGGGCGAAATTTTCGAAGGAACGGTTACCAAGGTCGTGGACTTCGGCGCCTTTGTTGAAATCCTTTGGGGCCGCGAAGGGCTGCTCCACATTTCAAACATCGACCACAAGCGCATCGCGAACGTGGACGACGTATTGAAAGAAGGAGATAAGGTAAAAGTCAAGGTCATGAATCTGGATCGGGGAAAGATCGGCCTTTCCAGAAAAGCACTTTTGCCGAAACCGGAACGGAAACAAGGCTCCGTAGAAAAAAAGAACGAAAACAAAGAAAATAAATAGCACAGAAAACCGCTTCGGCGGTTTTTTTCATAAAGGAGATTCTATGAAGGTAAAAGTAGTAAACAAATCCCACCATCCGCTTCCTTCCTACAAAACCGACGGCGCCTGCGGCATGGACTTGCGCGCCAATCTAGACGCACCGAAGACTTTAAAGCCTCTTGAACGCGCCATGATTCCCACGGGCCTTTACTTCGAGATTCCCAAGGGCATCGAGGGCCAGGTAAGGGCGAGAAGCGGCCTTTCTCTGAAAAAAGGCATTACCTTAATTAACGGCATCGGAACCATCGACAGCGACTACCGCGGCGAACTTGGCATTCTCGTCGTGAATTTATCCGATGAATCGGTGACCATCGAAGACGGGGACCGCATCGCGCAGATGGTATTTATGGCCTATGAAGTGGCGGATTGGATTCAGGTAGACAACTTGGATGCGCTTTCGAAAACCGAGCGAGGCGAAGGGGGATTCGGCCACACGGGTCTGCGTTAAAATTAGGTAGAGAGGCGGGAATTATGTTATAATAAATCCGAACATATATTTGAGAAATGAGGGTTTCCTTGCCGACAAAAAGAAAAACCACGAAAAAAAAGACCGCCGCTCAGAGCCAACAAAGGGCCTACATGATCGGAGGCCTCATCATCATATTGTCCATACTTTCCATGTTGAGCCTGTACAGTGAGCAAATGGGCGTTTTCGGGGACCTGACCTCTTCCGCCATCGGAATTTTATTCGGAAAGGTCGGTCCGGTTTTTTGCGCCCTTCTTTTCGTCATCGGTTTATTTTTCATCACCGATTGGGACGTAAAGACCAAGATGAAGGTTTTGGGCTTAGGCCTTACGGTCTTTCTCATGGCCATTTTATTTACCTACGACCCGACGCGCCCGAGCTTAAGCTGGGACGCGCGAATAAATCTCACCGGGCCCTATGTGGATCCGGGCTTTCTCGGTGAAAATTTTGCACGCCTCTTCGTCGGCCTTTTAGGCACCGTGGGAAGCCGTACGGTATTGGCTCTAATTGCATTTTTCATGCTCTATCACCTGCCGTCGAAAGAGCGTCGGGATAGGACGAAAGAGAAAATAGCCGCCACCTTCCGCGAAAAGAAAGCGGAACGAGAAAAGCTTAAGAGTGAAAAAGAAAAGGCCGCGCTTCGAGAGGAAAAGAAGCCTTCGACGAAAAAGACAAAGGCGAAGAAGCCGATCACTTCCGGTGCCGACGCATTTAAAGAATTCGCTCCCGAAAAAAAACGGGAAGAGCCTGTTGAAATTCGCGACTATCGCCCCGCTGCCGAGGAACAACCGAAGCGCGCGGAGGCATTAAACGAATCGGAAAAAGAAGCTTTTGCAAAAGATATGCAGACGGAAGTTGAGGAAACCATCTACCATTTTCCGCCGATCAAATTATTAAAGAAACCCAGTGCAGGCCCCACTGCAGGAGACGGGGACATTCGAAAAAATGCCGATATTATTCAAGAGGTCATGGATAATTTCAATGTGGATTGCCGGGTGCGCGCCATTAACCGCGGCCCCACCATTACGTCCTACGAATTGGAGCCCTCTCCGGGAGTGAAGATCTCAAAAATCGTCTCCCTTCACGACAATCTAAGCCTGTCCTTGGCGAGCCCCGGCATACGAATCGAAGCGCCGATTCCGGGGAAGAGCGCCATCGGCATCGAGGTACCCAACAAAGTGAAAGACAGCGTCCATTTAAGAGAAATCATCGAAAGCGATGCATTCGAAGACCTGGATTCATCGGTTCCCCTCACATTGGGTAAAGATATTAGCGGAAACGCCATCGTTTCGTCCATCGACAAAATGCCCCACCTTTTAATCGCAGGGGCGACGGGCTCGGGAAAATCCGTATGCATTAACGGTATATTAATGGGTATTTTATACAAATCCGCGCCGGAAGACGTGCGCCTGATCCTGATTGACCCGAAAGTCGTTGAGCTCGGGATTTACAACGGCATTCCTCACCTTTTGATCCCCGTCGTGACGGATCCCAAGAAGGCGGCCTTCGCCCTGGCCTGGGCCGTGGACGAAATGGAAAAGCGCTACAAGGCCTTTGCGGAAACCGGCGTGCGCGACGTGTCGGGCTACAACGAAAAAATGAAGGCGGCAGGGGAAAAGACCATGCCGAAGATCGTCATCGTCGTCGACGAATTAAGCGATTTAATGATGGTGGCGGCGAAAGAAGTGGAAGACTACATTACCCGCCTGGCGCAGATGGCCAGAGCGGCGGGCATCCATTTGATCCTCGCCACTCAGCGCCCGTCCGTAGATGTCATTACCGGGACCATCAAGGCAAATATTCCCTCGCGAATCGCCTTTTCCGTGTCCTCTTCCATCGACTCCCGCACGATTTTAGATATGTCCGGGGCGGAAAAACTTCTCGGGAAAGGGGACATGCTCTTTTATCCCTCGAGTTTTCCGAAGCCGAAGCGGCTGCAGGGGGCATTTGTATCGGATCAGGAAGTGGAAAATGTGCTCGCGTTCGTGAAAAAGCACACGGATGACGCGGAGTACGACGAAGAAGCCTTGAACACCATGGAAAAGAAGGTGCAAAAGTCCTTTACCGATGAAGATCCCCTCTTGTACGATGCCGTGGACATTATCCTGACTCAGGAGCAGGCCTCCATCTCTTTTATTCAACGGAAGTTGAAGATAGGCTATGCACGAGCGGCCCGAATCGTGGATCAAATCGAAGAAATGGGCATTGTCGGCCCCAATGAGGGCACAAAACCGCGAAAATTACTCATGACAAAAGAACAAATCGAAAATATGAAAGAAAATCAGGAGAACATATGAAACAAGTGTCCATCGTCACCTTAGGCTGTTCCAAAAACGACATCGATTCCGGACAAATGCGCGGCGTCTTAGACGAGTCTCGCTTTGCCTTTACGGATCTAGTGATGGAGGCCGAGGTGATCGTCGTCAACACCTGCGGCTTTATCGATGCCGCAAAGGAAGAATCCATCGACACAATCTTGGATTTAGCCAAACTAAAGGAATCGGGAAAACTGGAAACCCTGCTCCTCGCAGGATGTTTGGCCCAGCGCTACCCCGATGAACTTTTGGAAGCCATTCCCGAAGCCGACGGCATCATCGGCCCGGGGCATATTCGCTCCATCAATGAGGCCATTCTAAAGGCGGAAAACCACGAAAAGCCTATTTATGCCGCCGCCCTTGAAAACGACTATATCGAAGACGCCCGCAGGGAAGAGGTGTCCGTTACCGAATACGTAAAAATTTCGGAAGGCTGCAACAACCGCTGCGCCTACTGCATCATTCCCTACCTAAAGGGAAACAACCGCAGCCGCTCCATGGAGCATATAGTGGATGAAATCCGCCATCTCGTTAAAAGGGGCACTCGCGAGGTCATTCTTATCGGCCAAAACACGACGGACTACGGCATCGACCTCTACGGCAGATATGCTCTGGTGGATTTGTTAAAGGAATTAAGAACCATCGAGGACCTGCGTTGGGTGCGAATACTTTACGCCTACCCCGATCACTTCGACGATGAACTTATTGAAGAAATGCGGGACAACCCGAAAATTCTTCCCTACATCGACATTCCCATTCAACACGTGGCGGATCCCGTTTTAAAGCGAATGAATCGAAAGACCGATCGCCGCGCCATCGAATCGTTAATTACGCGCCTTCGCCGCGCCATACCTGACATCGCCATACGCTCCACCTTCTTATTGGGCTTTCCCGGCGAGACGGAGTTGGATTTTCAAGAGGTCTTGGATTTCTTAAACGACTATCCCTTGGAGCGCGCCGGCGCCTTCGCTTACTCTCGGGAGGAGGGCACACCGGCTTCCGCCATGGCAGATCAAGTCCCCGATGATCGAAAAGAAGCCCGCGTCGAGGCCTTTATGGCGGCGCAAATGGAACAGTCGGAAGAACTCATGGAAAAACAGATCGGCCGCGTTTTGGAAGTTTTGGTTACGGAAGTCACCGAAGACGGAGCCATCGGCAGGAGCTATTTAGACGCGCCGGATATCGACGGCATGGTACTGATTTACTCGGATGAAAATTTGGCCGTCGGCGACTTTATTAAAGTTGAAATTACCGAGTCTACGGCATATGATTTAGGTGGTGATTATCTTGAACATTGCAAATAAGCTGACGATTATGCGGCTCTTTTTGGTGCCGGTTTTTGTCATTCTTTTTTTATTAAATACACCGGCCACACGCCTTCTTGCATCGCTCGTCTTTTGCGTGGCAGCCTTTACGGATTTTCTCGACGGCCACTTGGCCCGAAAATACAATCTCGTAACCACCTTCGGAAAATTTCTCGATCCCTTGGCCGATAAAGTGCTCACGATCTCGGCCTTTATCATGCTGGTGGAAGAAGGCATTATTCCCGCGTGGGGCGTCATTATTATCGTCGCCAGAGAATTGGCCATTACGGGCTTTCGCATATTGGCCGCATCCGACAATGTAACCATTGCCGCGAGCCCCTTCGGAAAGATCAAAACCATTACGCAACTGGCATCTTTAATTGCCCTTTTATTCTCACCGCCTATTCCCGAAAACATCGGCGTCGTATTGTTTTACATCGCCGTCCTGCTTACGGTTTTAAGCGGCGTCGATTACTTGATCAAGAATAAAGATGTCCTGGATTTGGAAAATATATAGGAGCGTCTATGAAAGCAGAAATCATAACCATCGGAACGGAAATACTAATCGGATCCATTTTAAATACCAATGGCCCCTACCTGTCACAAAAACTTACCGACGCCGGCTACGATGTGGAGTATCACGCCTCGGTTAGGGACAAGTATGAAGCCATTCGAGACGCCATCGAGACGGCCCTTACCCGGTCCGATGTAATCTTTCTCTGCGGCGGATTGGGACCGACGCAAGACGACATGACGAAACAGGCCCTGGCCCACGCTTTGGACTTGCCCTTGATTTTCGACGAAAAACAGTGGGACTATATTCGCAATGTCTCCATGAGTTTTTCTAAAAACATTACGGAAAACAACAAGCGCCAAGCGGAATTTCCCGAAGGCGCCGTGGTCATTCCCAATCCAAAGGGAACGGCGCCGGGATGCATGCTGAACTACGAAGGCAAGCAATTTTTTATGCTCCCCGGGCCGCCGCGGGAATTTGAGCCCATGGCGGACGATATCGCAGCCAATTATCTAAATCCGGTCCACGGAAAGAACTTCATTACAAGTTTGCGTCTGGTAAATATCGGCGAATCCAAATGTGAGTCCATGTTCCGGGAGGCAAAGATCGAAACGGAAAACGTGGAAATCAACACCTTTGCCAAAACCGGAGAAGTGGAAATAAAAGTTATCGCCCACGCGGAGGACGAGGCCGAAGCCGAGATCATCGAAAAAGAATACGTAGAAGCTCTCCGCGCCCTTCGGGAACTCTTTTCCGAGTATATCTACGGCGACGGAGAAAGAGACGTCTTCGAAACTTTGGTTGATTGCCTGGCGGAAGAGAAGTTTACCATCAGCTTTGCCGAATCGGTGACCGGAGGAAACATGGCCCACATGATCACCTCCGTGGCCGGCGCAAGCAATGTGCTTCACGAAAGCTACATCACTTACAGCGACGAGGTGAAGGAAAAGCTGCTCTGTGTAAATCCCGACACCATTTCAAAAGACACCGTGGTCTCCGAAGCGGTGGCTTCTGAGATGAGCCTAGGCCTTTTCGAAAAAACGAAGAGCACCTACTGCGTCGCCACCACCGGCGAGGCCGGCCCGGAATCGGCGACGGGAAAAGATGTGGGCACGGTTATTTACTCTATTCGAAAAGACGGAGAAGAAGTCTTGCGGGAGAGCCGCATGTACAAAGACGATCGCACCACGATTCAATATCGCAGTTCGAAATACATTTTGGCGAGGATTTTATTACACGAGTTAGGAGAGGCACATGGACGAGAGTAGAAAAAAAGCATTAGACGATGCCATCGCGAAAATTGAGAAGGAATACGGCAAAGGCGCCATTATGCGCCTGGGCGAAAACGCCAATTTAAACATCGAATCCATTCCCACCGGCGCCTTAAGTTTGGATATCGCCTTGGGAATCGGCGGCATCCCCAGAGGCCGCATCATCGAAATTTACGGCCCCGAATCTTCCGGTAAGACCACACTGGCCCTGCACATGATCGCCGAAGCGCAAAAGCTCGGCGGCACGGCGGCTTTTATTGACGCGGAACACGCTCTCGACCCTCAGTACAGCAAGAATCTGGGCGTCGATACGGAAAATTTAATCATCTCTCAACCGGACACCGGGGAACAGGCCCTCGAAATTACCGAAAGCTTGGTCAGGAGCAATGCCGTGGATTTAATCGTCGTAGACTCCGTGGCGGCACTGGTGCCGAAAGCGGAAATCGAAGGCGAAATGGGAGACAGCCATATGGGTCTGCAGGCTCGGCTCATGAGCCAAGGGCTCAGAAAATTAACAGGCGCCATCAGCAAATCCAAGGCATCCGTAATTTTCATCAATCAATTGCGCGAAAAAATCGGCGTCATGTTCGGCAATCCGGAAACCACCACCGGCGGCCGCGCCCTGAAATTCTTCACTTCCGTGCGCATGGATATTCGCCGCATAGACAGCTTGAAAAAAGGCGATGAAATTATCGGTAACCGCGTCCGCGTGAAGGTCGTGAAAAACAAAGTAGCGCCCCCCTTTAAAAAGGCGGAATTCGATATTATGTACGGCACGGGCATTTCCAAAGTGGGCTCTATTTTGGATGCCGCCGTGGAAGCGGGCATCGTGGAAAAATCCGGTTCCTGGTTCGGCTATGGCGACGTCAAACTCGGTCAGGGGCGCGAAAATTCCAAGGCCTATTTACAGGAAAATGCCGATCTCTTAGACGAAATCGACGAAAAAGTCCGCATTCACTACAAACTGGGCAACAAACACAGCAACGAAAACGAGGCAGGCGAACCTTCCGAGGAGGAATAGTCGTTGAAATTCCTGTACTTCACAGATAGTCATATTCGAGGAACGAATCCGAAATCCAGAACGGATTCGTTTTTCCATACGGTCAAAATTAAATTACAGGAAATTCAATCCGTGGCGCGGGAAGAATCGGTGGATTATATTTTACACGGCGGCGATCTTTTCGATCGCCCGGACGTTTCCATTTCCGTAATGAACGAGATCATTCCTATTTTAAAGGGATTCTCCGCGCCCATATATGCCATCAGCGGCAATCACGACATCTACGGCCACAACCCCGTCACACTGCCCAGGACCATGATGGGACTTTTGGACACCTTAGGCATCATTCATTTAATTAACCACCGGAGAATCCTTTTAAAAGACGAGGAGACCACGGTTCAGTTAAGCGGATCCCCCTATATGTACGGTCTGGATCGGCAGGAAAACCGGCATCTTTACATCGTCGATGAACGAGATCCCGATACGGACTATGCCATTCATCTGGTTCACGGCTTTTTAATGGCCGGCGAGGTAAGGGCTATGTTTTCCCATACGACCATCGACGACATTAAAGATACAAAAGCCGATTTAACTTTGTGCGGCCACTTACACGACGGTTTTCCGCTGACGGAAGTAGACGGAAAATCATTTCTCAATCCCGGCGCCATGGTTCGGATTTCAAATTCCATGAAAGAGCTGAAACGGCGGCCCAAGATCGTTCTTATCGACGTGAAAAAGAACAAGGCTGCCATCGAGGTGCGGGATTTAAGATCCGCCTTGCCGGGCCCCGAGGTCTTGGACCGAAGGGAAATCGAGATGCATAAATTTAAGAGGCAGGAATTGGCGGAATTTAAGGAATCCATCGACCGCTCGGGAAATTACGACCGCATAAACTTCTTCGATCTCCTGGCCGACATCTCCGCTAACGAAAATTTGGATCCTGCCATAAAAAAAGAAGCCATGAAGCGTATCGCCGAAGTTCAGGAGAGGAGGAGTATCCTTTGAATTCCATCGAAAAAATCATTCTCGTGAATTTTCAATCCCACATGTACTCCGAACTTTCTCTTTCTAAAGGCGTCAATGTCATCGTAGGCCCTTCAGACAGCGGCAAGACAGCGATCATGCGGGCCCTGCGTTGGAACATGTTTAACGATCCCTCCGGCGTGGAATTCGTGCGTGAAGGAGAGTCGGAGGTATCCGTCACTGTCCGCTTTCAAAACAAGGTGGAAGTGGAGCGCAAACGCACTCGCTCGAAGAATCAATACATTTTGCGACAACCGGGTGAAGAAGAGTTGATCTTCGAGGGCTTCGGAAAAAACGTACCCGCTGAAATCGAAGAAGCGATCGGAATTAAAAAGGTTATGCTGGACGATAAAAAATCCCTGCCTCTGAACTTTTCCGATCAACTGGACGGGCCCTTTCTCCTTCAGGAAACCGACGCATACAAGGCCCAGGCCATCGGACGCATGGTGGGCGTGGATTTGTTAGACGAAACCATGCGTGACACCCTTCGCGACAAAAAACAAATCGCCATACGCCGGGAGATGCTCGAGGCCGATTTACAGGAAACGGAAGATTCCCTCAAAGCCTTTTCGGATTTGGACGAGGAAATCGCCGTTCGGGAAAAAGTGAGCGAAATCCTTTTTGCCGTATCGGACCTTCGGGAAAAGATGGAATTGGCAGAGGCGTATAGGCAAGAACGCATCTCCATCAGAGAAAATCGGCGGAAGGCGGAAGACATCTTAAAGCGCTACGCCGTACTGGATCTATTGGGAGAAAATATTTCCTCCCTGCAAAACAAGGTAAGTCAATACGGCAGGGAGCGCCTCCTCTCAGATCTGTTTAAACAAAATGCATTCAATCGGAAGACCACCGCATCGGTGCTTGAAAATTACGAAAATGTGGAGACGCTTCGGGAGAAGGTTCGCGAAATGAGGGAAGTTAAAAATACCTACGACAATATTCTACCCCTGTATCTTTCCCTCGCAGCAGCTCAAAAGGCGAAAACGACAAATCAGAAGATTCTGGATGCGACAAAAGGCCTCGGTGCCATTCTATCCATGGAAGTTCAAAAGAAGTACAATAAGCTCATCGATTACAGAAGTTTGCTGGCGGCTTTTCAGGAATTAAACGCGCGAATAAAAATGGGGGAAGCCTTCCTGGCTCGCTTCAGTCAATTGGACGGCCTGGAGAAACTAAACGGTCAAATGACGGAAGCACTGGAAAAAGATCGATCCCTTCATGCTCTTTTACAGGAACAAAAAAGGCTCAATCATGAAAAAGAAAAGCTTTCGGCCGATCTTTCCCGCTTCGTCGACGACGATCGACGGGCCATGGACGCGTACTTAAACGGCCTTTCCGAGGCCGGCACCTGCCCTTTGTGTAAACAGCCCATAGACGATGGGGCCCTGCACGCCATTAAGCATAGTTTGGAGGATTAGGATGAATTTAGAACAACGGATCAGCGAATTAAATCAGCGCTACGAGCAGGCAAAGGACACGCGCAAACGCGCCGAGTGGCGCATGGAAGAGCTGGAGCGGGAAGAAAAGGAATTAAACGAAAAAATCAAAGCCCTGGGCTTCGATCCCGCGACCTTGGAAGATGAAATCAAGCGCATGGAATCCGAAATCCTTCGTCTGCTCGACGAAGCGGAAAAACTTCTCCCCGAGGATAAAGCATGACCTACGAAGAAGCCTATAAGCGGTTTGAGTCCTTTTCAAAAGAGGTTAGCCGCCGGGAGGGCATTCGCGATTCCATTCTCGATCAGGTGGAAAAAAAGAGGCAGGGGATCAGAGAAGTGGAAGCGGAAGAGAAGAAGCTCAGCGGCGTGGTCTTTCTTTTGCAAAAGGCCGCCGACTTTTCCAGAAACCAAGCCACGCACCAAATCGAAGACATCGTCACCCAATCCATCGCCTACATTATGCAAAACAGCTCCAGGTTTATCGTAGACCTCTCCGAAAAGCGTGGACTTCCTATCGCCGAGTTTTTCGTGGAATCCGATTACGGAGAATACAAAGTAAAGACGAAGCCGGAGATGAGTCGTGGCGGCGGCGTCGTAGACATCGTGAGCCTCGCTCTGCGCATCGCCTTTTTGGAAAACCACCGGCCGAAAATGGACGGACCCCTCTTCCTCGACGAGCCCGGAAAGCACATCAGCGACGATTACATCTTTAATATGGGGGAATTTGTAAAGGAATGTTCCCGTCTTTTTTCCAGGCAAATCATTATGGTCACCCACAACGATTATCTGACAAACATTTGCGACAAAGCCTTTCGCGTGGATATACGAAACGGCATCAGCGAAGTCGTTGAAATCATCGCCGAGACCGACGAATCCTAACGTACAAGGGACTGCCATGCGGTCCTTTTTTTACTGCAAAGAATGTGGCGAAAAGAAATCATCGAAACAAAAGATTCAAATTATGATATAATAAACAAGTGGTTTATACCATTTGAATCATGAAAATTAAATAAGGAGGTGTTCCATATGCCCGCATATTTGGTATCTATTCTGGGGGCATTGGTATTTGGAATCCTCGGAGTAGCTATTGGTTATTTTTTACGCAAAACATTGGCTGAAGGAAAGCTCAATCATGCGGAAGAACTAGCAAAGAATATCATTATTGATGCGGAACGTGAAGCCGAAAACAATAAACGCGATATTTTATTCCAAGCGAAAGAGGAAATACACAAGCTTCGGGATACGGTCCAACAGGAAAGTGATGCTCGAAAAAACGAACTGCAGCGCTACGAAGATCGCTTAAATTCCAAGGAAGATTTGCTTCAATCGAAAAGTGCGACCTTGGAGAAAAAGGAAAGCCAGATTTTCGACCAACAAGCGCGCATTCAAGAGAAGGAAGATCTTATCGATGAATTGGTGGACAAGAAGTCCGAAGAAATTCAACGGATCTCCGGCTTATCCAAAGAGGAAGCCAAACAAATTCTTCTCAATGAATTGGAAAACGAGCTGACCCAAGAATCGGCGGTGAAGATTCGCGAATACGAACGCTACGTCAAAGACGAAAGCAAAAAAATCGCTCAAGACGTTATCGTTCACGCCATTCAACGGATCGCAGCCGACGAAGTGGCCGAGTCCACGGTCTCCGTGGTGAACTTGCCCAACGACGAAATGAAGGGCCGCATCATCGGTCGGGAAGGCCGAAACATTCGTGCCATCGAAGCCTTAACCGGCGTCGATTTAATCATCGACGATACGCCGGAAGCTGTCGTCGTCTCTTCCTTTAACCCCATTCGCCGCGAAATCGCGCGCCTAACTCTGGAAAAATTGGTCCTCGACGGACGAATCCACCCGACGCGCATCGAAGACACGGTAGAAAAAGCGAGACAGGAAGTAGATGAGATCATCAAGGAAAGCGGCGAAGAAGCTGCCTTCGAAGCCGGCGTTCACGGCCTTCACCCGGAACTGGTGAAGTACCTTGGCCGTTTAAAATTCCGTACCAGCTTTGGACAAAACTGTTTGCGCCATTCCGTGGAAGTGTCGAAAATTGCCGGCTATTTGGCCGAAGAAATCGGCATCGACTCGAAACTGGCCAGACGTGCCGGCCTGCTCCACGACTTAGGAAAGTCCATCGACCACGAAGTGGAAGGACCCCACGTGGAATTAGGTGTGGAACTGGCTAGGCGCTACAAGGAGCCTGAAGCCGTCATTAACGGCATCGAGGCCCACCACGGCGATGTGGAATTCGATTCACTGGAATCCGTCTTGGTGCAGGCAGCCGACGCCATCAGCGCGGCACGACCCGGTGCACGACGGGAAACCATCGAAAACTACATTAAGCGGTTGGAACAGCTGGAGGAAATCGCCACCGGTTTCGACGGCATCGAAAAATCCTACGCCGTCCAAGCCGGCCGGGAACTGCGCATCATCGTGAAGCCCAAAGAAATCGACGAGGCCCACATGGTGACCACGGCTCGAAACATCGCCAACGAAATCGAGGCACAGCTGGATTTCCCGGGTCAGATCAAAGTCAATGTGATCCGCGAAACCCGCGCCGTCGAATACGCCAAATAAAAAAACCTGCCTACGGGCGGGTTTTTTCTTGTTTTCTTTGCTATGATAGTTACGAGGTGACACATGATTCGCTCAACTATACTGGACGACTACCTAAATTACCTGCGCGCCGCCAAAGGCCGCAGCGACGGCACGATAAAAGAATATTATTACGACATACGACAATTTCTTCGTTATATGCGCGTTCGAAAAGAAGGCCTCGTCGTAGATTCCTTAGACGAAGTTGACATCGACACCGTCGATAAGGCCCTTTTGGAACAAATCGACAAGAGCGATGTTTACGCCTATATTTCCTATTTGGATAGGGAAAGGCAAAATAGCAGCCGAACGAAATTTCGAAAAATTTCTTCCGTGCGCTCCTTTTTCGACTATCTGACCTATAAAGTGGATGTATTGGATAAAAACCCGACGGAAAACATCGACATGCCGAAAATCGAACGTTCTCTTCCCGTCTACTTAACATTGGAAGAGGCCGTGCGACTCTTGCATTCCGTTCAAAATTATAAACAGAAAGAGATCTTCCGCCGGCGGGATTACGCCATCGCCACCCTGTTTTTAAACTGCGGCCTGCGCCTCAGTGAACTCGCATCATTAAATGTGGAAGATTTAAACAAAGACCGCACCCTGCGCATTTGGGGCAAGGGCTCCAAGGAACGACTGGTCTATTTAAACGACAATGTTCAGCGCTCCATCGATGCCTATTTGGCGGCGAGGAAGGCCGAAGGTTTGGAGGAAGAAGGGGCCCTCTTTTTAAGCATGCGCAAAAGCCGCATGAGCAATCGCTCCATTCAGCATATGTTGGAAAAACACTTGAAAAACGCCGGATTTGATACGAAAAAATACACCGTGCATAAGCTGCGCCACACGGCTGCCACCTTAATGTATCAATTCGGCGACGAAGACCTGAAATCCCTTCAGGAAATTCTCGGCCACGAGTCTATTTCAACGACGCAAATCTACACTCACGTCAATATGGAAGACATTCGCCACACCATGAGCCAAAACCCCTTGGCCAATGTGGAGGACGTGGAAAAAATGCTTGAGGATGCGGAAAAAGAAAAAAAATGATCTGTTCGACGGAATCATACGTTCGAACATTCGATCTCGTTTCCGGTACATGATTTTATAAATATACAACCATTTTCTGAAATCATAAATTTATTTTTCAGGGCCTCTAAGCGACGAATAGCATACTTTTTATTATTAACCGGCTTTCTATGTGCTTTATGAATAAAATGCCCGCTATTTCGATTCTACGGCGTCAATATCAGGAAACGACGGTATCCATGGTTTAATATCATCAATCGATGATACGATACGCCATGAGCCGGCCTTCACTCAGTAAAAAACCTCCTATGCCAAAAAGCAGAGGAGGTTTTAAAACTTATTCAGAACATCATGGTGCCCTATATCGCAAAGAAGTAAAACTTCGGGCATTACTTATCCAATTCCTCGAAAAGAGAGTCGATGGAATCAAAAACCAACTGGTTCCCGTTTTTGATGGATTCCTTAATTTCTTTCACTTCGGCCTTTAAGCTCCTTATAACGTGTTCGGGATAGACTGCAACGGGCACGAGGACAATTTTTCCGTTGTCTTCGGTGACCTCAAACTGATCGCCTTGATTTAATTCCATAGACTGAACGATGTCTTTCGGAATGGTCACTTGTGATTTCGCTTTTAATCCAACTAACATAATAAACCTCTTAAGTTGGAAATTCATACTTTCTAACTAAAACATAATTGTTTTCTTGATGGACGTCAAGTGATTGCTTAGCAGAACCGTCCTTTGATTGAATAGATGATTTCATAAATAGTATCAAAAGTACTTAGGACGATAAATAAAGATCGCTCGGAGGTATTTTGGTTAGGATCCACGGGACAGAGATTTCGAAGTATAATTTAGGTGGATCGTGGGATGGAATTCATCCTTTGCCCAAAAACGAAGCCGCAAAATCGAATTTAAGACCTTTAAATGAAAGATTCATAGCGTTGCATATAGAAAAAACAGAACCGTTTAAAGGGCCTTAAAGATTAGCGATCGCTCCTCTTTATGAAGTAGTTCGTTTTAGTCACAAAATTTATATTTTGTGACTAATTATATTCAGGGTGTCTTTTAAATCTCACGACATCATGTTCTCTCTTCTTTTATCTCTTTCCAAAACGGTTCATCCGAAAAGGCATGAAAAAAGACGGCGCCTGGCCGTCTTTTCGTTTGTGTATTTCTAATTATGTGCCGGTCGCGCCGAGAGCTACGCGACACCACCGGTAGGTCATCCTTGATCAATTCAATTAGAGCGAAGTTCGCGTTCCTCCAATACGACATAAATCGTCTCTCCGGGCTTTAAGGTGCAGTCATCCTTTAAACCATTGGCTTCCACCATCCGGTGGATCATAAGGCGCAAATCGTCGCCCTCATTGGCATAGGACGATGCGATGGACCACAGGGTATCTCCCGGTTTGACACAGTATTCTTCCCGCACCTGATAGGTTTCCATGCTCTTCGGTACAGTGGTTCCCATAATGCTCAGTAACAAAAGAAGAATAATCGGCAGCAGGCGTAGGCGCTTTCTTTTTTTAAGGGCTCGTTGGGAAGGATGTTTATTTATTTGACAGGGGCGATTTATGGTTTTCTCTCTTTTCATTTCATGCCTCCAAAAATTAAATGTTCGATCGTATGTTTTGAAACTATGTTCGTACGTTTGTTCCAATTGTATCTGAACAATTGTTTCCTGTCAAGCTTTTTTGAATGTATGTTTGAAATGTTTGTTCGTCTCTGATATACTAAATGTACCTCATGAAAAGGAGCGATATATACCATGTATGAAGATCTTGAAAAACGGGAAATGGAAATTCTCTTTTATATTAAACGCTTTATCGATTCCAACGGCTACCCCCCTTCTATTCGCGAAATCTGCAACGGCTGCAACATTAAGAGCACATCCACCGTTCACTCCAATTTAGAAAAGCTGGAACTTAAGAATTACATTCGTCGCGGCGCCACCATTAATCGGGCCATCGAGGTAATCCGTCAGGATGACGATTTTCTCTCCGCCAAAAAGAAAACCACCGATATTCCTATTCTCGGCCGCGTCGCCGCCGGACTTCCCATTTTAGCTTCGGAAAATATTTCCGACACCGTGCCCATGGCCACGGATTTTGTAAAAGACCGCAATCTCTTCTTTTTAACGGTTCAGGGAGAAAGCATGATCGATGCCGGCATTTTAGACGGCGATCAGGTTTTGATCGAACCTGCCTCCTCCGCCGAGGAAGGGGAAATTATTCTGGCCCTTATCGAAGACGAAGCGACCATCAAGACCTTCTATCGCGATGAAGAAAATCAACGCTTCCGTCTCCAACCGGAAAACAGCACCATGGAGCCCATTTACGTGGACGATCTCAAGGTGCTTGGCCGCGTCATCGGCCTCTATCGCCTGTTTTAAACCAAAATGCCGCCGAGTTTCCTCGACGGCATTTTTTGAGCGCTTTTTTCTACTCGACGACCGTTTCTTTCTTCTATTTTCCCGCAAAAAGGATATAATAGAATAATATTTCTTAATCTTCTAATGCAACGGAGGCAGTATGTTATTTTTAAATCAGGACAAAAACTTAATGGCCCTTCTGACCATTTTATATAAGGAGCGTAACAAGTGGATCCAACTGGGGGATTTGGCTGCGGTCATCGGCGTCACAAAAAAGACGGTCCGCAACTACGTTCGCATCGTCGAGAAAAAGTTTAAGGACCATGCCGAATTTTTTTATAACGGCTCCATGCTTTACGTGCAGTTCCGCCCGAACTTCGGTTTAATCAGCATGAAGAAATTACTGGTTCGCGAATCACTGCTCTATAAAATTCTCTTTCAGGCATTTTTCGATCCCACCATTAAAAAATCGGATCTCGCCTTTGATTTGGGATTCAGCGAAACGTCGATTTATCGCCACGTGCAAAATTTTAACGAGCAGCTTGTGGGCGTCTACGATCTTTCTTTCTCCTATTCGGATTTTCAGTTCGAAGGTGAGGAAAAAGAAATCCGGAATTTTTACGTGAATATGTTTATCGAGACCATGTTGCATCCCGGCGAATGGCCTTTTTCAGGCACGATCCGGGAAGACCTCGTGGAGACTTTTGCCGAGCGCATGTACAGCTTCCTCCACTTCTCCCCTTCCCCGGCACAACACAATTACATAAAGGTATCCATCGCCGTGTCGTTTTTCCGCCTCATGCAGGGTCATACGATTCATACGGAAAATTATCGAGACGAATTAATCGCCAATGCGAAATTGCTGGCCACCGACGAGGTAGTAAAGAAATTAATTGACGACGTCATGCCCAAGAAACAAGTGAGCACGCCGGTGGATCTTTTGGTGAGCATCTTGTCTATTTTTTATGCGGAAGAAAATCCCATTCTCTTCGACGACCCGGATCTTTTAGAGGAAAAACTCCAATCCATAAAAAGTCGTGAAGACTTTTTTAAATCCCACTTGCCGGGCTTTTTGGATCAATTTCATCTGCAACTGGAGGATCGGGACGAATTGTATCGCTCCCTGGCGGTTTACTTTACCTATCGCCTCTCCAATTTTAAAAAACGGGAATTCTTCCTTAAGCGTTCCACCTACTTGCTTGCCTACATCTCCTTTGCAAATCCGGAGCTTCACACAGAGTTGACGACGATTTTCAAGGAATTTGTCCGCGAATTTCCGGAATTCATGGACTACGCCATCGACGAACTGACCCTGGCCTTTTACAGCCTCTGGCCGGATCTTCTCTCTCAATTATTTTACGGCCGCGAGCCCTACAAGGCCCTGGTGGTCAGCCAGGACGATTCCTTTTTCGGAAAAACGCTGGTTCACTTGATCAACAAGGGAACGTCGAATTTAATTCACGCCGAGCTTTACGACGGTTATCGCGTCGACATGAATCATTTGGCCCGGCTTCCCTATGATTTAATCATCACCGACTTTTTCGTTGAGTCCGTGCCGGAAGGGGCCTTGGTCTATACTTTCGGCCAACTGCCCTCGCCCTATGAATTGCAGGGCCTGTGCCGCGATTTAAGAATTAAGAAGCAGGGATACGACACCGATTTCAAAAAGCGAAAAGGCTATACGGATATTTCGGAATTTAAGCGGCTACTCGCCGTTTATTCGTAATAAAAAATGACCCCGAGCTTCCGTCACTGCGGAAGGCATCGGGGTTTCTTTATGCCTTTTGATCGAGGGCGTCAAGTACCTGAATCAGGGCGAGTTTTATGTGTTCGTAAGTAAGGCCGCCTTGGAAATACACGCGGTAGGGCGCGCGCATGGGACCGTCGGCAGACAATTCGATGCTGCTTCCTTCGATAAAGCCGCCCGCCGCCATAATGACCTGATCTTCGTAGCCGGGCATATCCCAGGGATAGGGCGTAACATGGGAATCCACCGGCGAGGCCGCCTGAATAGCGCGGCAAAAACGCACGAGATTTTCCGGCGTCTCTAAGGCAATGGATTGGACGATGTCGCTTCTCGGATCCGTGGATGCAGGGATGCAGTCGTAGCCCATGGTTTCGAATGTTTTCGCAAAGAGCATGGCGCCTTTTATGCACTGGGCCACGCGATGGGGCGCGAGAAACAGGCCCATTAAGGTGTTTCGGGTTTGCCCGAAGGAGAGGCCGCATTCCTTGCCGATGCCCGGCGCCGTCAGTTCCGCCGCCACTCGCTCGATGATTTCTTCGCTTCCGACGACGTAGCCGCCGGATAGACTCAGGCCGCCACCGGGATTCTTTATGAGGGAGCCCGCCATAACATCGACGCCGATTTCCGTGGGCTCGATTTTTTCCGTAAATTCGCCGTAGCAATTATCGAGAAAAATTATGCCGTCGTAGCTTTTTCTGATTTCTTCCACCGCTCGCTTGATTTCATCGACGGTAAAGGCCCGTCGATCGGAATAGCCGGTGGAGCGCTGCATAATCACAAGATCCGCGTCATGGGACACGAAATCGCTAATGGCTTCGTAATCCATGGCGCCATCATCTTTTAAAGGAAGCTCCCGATAACCGATACCTTCAGATTTCAAGTTCCCCGGCGCATTCCCGGCGGTGCCCAACACTTTGTGCAAGGTGTCGTAGGGAGAGCCGGAAACGGAGGCGATGGTATCTCTCGCCTTCGTCAAGGCTTTTATAGTGAGGGCGATGGCGTGGGTGCCGGAAACCATATTGGGCCGCACCAATGCGTCTTCCGTGTGAAAGAGTGCGGCGTAAACGGCCTCCACCTTTTCCCTGCCTACATCCCCGTAGCCGTAGCCGGTCGCCCAGTTGAAATCCGCCGACGCCAATCGTACGGATTGCAGAGCCTTTAATACTTTTTCCTGATTAAATAAACAAATCTCATCCAGTGCAGCAAAGGGTTCTTGAAGGCTCGCTTCAATCGCCATTAAATCCGCGATCTGTACCATATTTTTCTCTCTCCAGTTCTAAAATCTTCTCAAGTGCCGCATCTTTCGTCAATTCAGACATGGGAATGAACACCGCATCTTCTTCCTTGCGAAACCAGGTCATCTGCCGCTTGGCAAAATTTCTGGAATGTTGTTGGATTTTTTCGATGGCAGTGGCTTCATCCCACTCCCCTTTTATATACTTCACCACTTCTTTGTAGCCGATGGATCCCATAGGCTTCACATCGCCGCCGTAGACCCTATAGAGCTCTTCCACTTCATCGTAGAGCCCCGCCTCCACCATTTTCAGTACGCGGCGGTTAATTCGATCGTAAAGCGCGTCCCGCTCCCAATCCAACACGATGTACAGCGGATCGACGCCTTTGCGCTTTTTCCGTAGTTGCTCTGTTTCCACATGGCCGGATTCGATTCGTTCCAGGGCGCGAATGACGCGGCGGGGATTGTTTAAATCCACGGCCTCCGCCATGGTCGCGTCCTTCTCCTTCAATAAAGCCACCATATATTCGAGTCCCCGTCGATTATAAAGATTGTTGAGTTCCTTTCGACGTTCGGTTGAAGGCTTTTCGGAAAAGTCCAAATCGTAAATTAAGCTGTGAATGTAAAGGGCCGTTCCCCCGCAGACGATGGGAATCTTTCCCGCGCGCCACAGATCTTCAAAAATCGGCGCGGCGGCTTCGTAAAAATCGGCGGCGGAATAAAATTCGTGAGGATCTTTTATGTCGATAAGATGGTGGACAATGCCCTCCGTCTCCTCCGGCGTAATCTTTCCGCTACCGATCGTAAAACCGCGGTAAACCTGCACGGAATCCGCGGAAATGATCTCCGTATGGAGTTTTTTAGCGAGGGCCACGGAAAGGTCGGATTTCCCGGAACCGGTGGGCCCGGTAATTAATATGAGCGGTTTCATAGTCCCTCCCTTAAAAACAGTTTTTCGAAGGCGCGTTTTTCCACGTGAATCATGGTCGGGCGCCCGTGCGGACAGGTAAAGGGCGTGTCCGCGTCGTTTAATTCCTCGAGAAGGGCGTAGGCTTCTTTTTCGGAAATGGTATCTCCTGCTTTAATGGCGCTTCTGCATGCGAGGCGCATGATTTTATAAATGTTTTGCTCTTTCACATTGACGCCCTCGTTCAATAGATGAATGGAGTCCAAAAAGAATTGCCGAAAATCGTCGATTAATATATGCTCCGGCACCTCGCGAATCACGATGTCTTGCTCGCCGAAGACTTCGGGATAAATACCGAGGCGTTCATAGTCGGCCATATGTGTTACCACGGCGTGCATTTCCTCGGGACTCAGGTGCATGGTAATGGGCGCGAGAAGGAGCTGGGTCGCCACGGCCCGTTCACGAATTTTTTTGCTGTAACGTTCGTAAAGAATTCGCTCGTGGGCCGCGTGCTGATCCACCACGAGGACGCGGTGATCCTTCTTGTTTTCAAAAAGCACGTAGGTTTTGAACACTACGGCCAAAAATTGGTAAAGACTTACATCAAGGGGCTGCACTTTTTCCGTCGCTTCCGCTTCTGTTTCTATATCAATTCTTTCTGTATCGGGGGAAGATTCCGTAAGCGAGGGCTCTGTTTTATCCCCGTACACTTTTTTATCTTCCGCCGCAAGGGCCACGCGATCGGAGTAGTCAAATTCCGGCACTTTCGGCTTCTCTCTTTCGATCTTTCGTTCTCTGCTCAACTCAAAGATTGTTTTTTCCGGTACCGGCGCTTCCGCTTTTTTCGTATCTTCATTTAGGGCATCGATCGAAGGAATCTCCCGCTTAGGCAGAAGTTTCTCTTCCGCCAAACGCTCCAAAATCGTCGTCAGTTGATTTTCATTGGACAGACGAATTGTTTGCTTCTGCGGGTGAATATTCACATCGATTAAGATGGGGTCGATGGTAATGTAGAGGACGTAGACCGGATAGTGGTTCAAGGGAATTAAGGAACGATACACCTTTCGAATGGCCCGGGCGATGTCGTTGCTCTTGACGCCGCGGCCATTTACGAACAGAAATTCCCGATCCGGCGTCGCCCGGTGGAGCAAGTTATTGCCGATAAAGCCTTCGATTTTGTAAGATTCCGTATCGAAGGAAATAGGCAGGAGATTTTTTGCAATGTCCTTTCCGAGAATGGAATAGATATGATTGATCTTGTCGTCGGAGACTTTCGAATGGAGCAAGGTCTTTTGATTGCGGGATAGGTGGATGGAGACGTCCTGATGGCTCAAAGCCAATAGTTCCACCACTTCGACGATGCGGCGAATTTCTTTCGTCGTAGTGTTTAAAAATTTCTTTCTCACCGGGGTGTTGTAAAAAATATCCCGCACGATCATCGTCGTGCCTACCGGTGCGCCCACGGGCTCCCCTCGGGATACGACTCCTTTTTCCACGGTAAATCGGTAGGCGAAGTCGCTCTCGGCCGTTTTCGTCACGCATTCCATTTGGCTGATATTGGCGATGCTTGCCAATGCCTCGCCGCGAAAGCCCAAGCTCGTAATCATATCTAAATCGGAAATGGTACGAAGCTTTGATGTGGCGTGGCGGGAAAATGCCTTGGTAATCTGGCTTTTTTCGATGCCGTCGCCATTGTCGGCGATACGAATTTCGTCTAAAAGATTATCCGATAAGCGAATGCTGATTCGATCGGCATTTGCGTCGATGGCATTTTCAACCAATTCCTTAATGATGGAGGCGGGATTTTCGATGATTTCGCCCGCAGCGATTTGAGAAATGGTCTGATCGCTTAATGCATAAATTTCACGCATCGGCATCCTCCTTTAAGGCTTCGAGAAGCATCAGGGCTTCTAAGGGCGTCGTTTGATTGATGTCGATGGATCGAATTTTTTCCCGCAATGGATCCGGCCCCTTGTCGGCGACGACGACATCGTTTCTTACAGATTCTACGGCTTTTCCACGGCCGTCGGATTCCAAATGATCGAGAACATTTCGCGCCCGCTCGATGACCTCGTCTTTTACACCGGCAAGCTTCGCCACGTCGATACCGAAGGAGTAATTGCTTTGGCCGACAATAATTTTCCTTAAAAAGCGGATCTCGTCGTCCACCTCTTCCGTGGCTACGGTCACATTCAAAATGCCGTCGTAGCGATTTTCCAGTTCCGTGAGTTCGAAATAGTGGGTGGCAAAGAGGGTCTTCGCGCGCACTTCTTTGTAAATGTATTCGATAATGGACCAGGCGATGGAAAGGCCGTCGTAGGTGCTGGTGCCCCTGCCCACTTCGTCGAAGAGAATCAAGGAACGCGCCGTGGCGAGGCGCAAAATTTCCGCCACCTCCGTCATCTCGACCATAAAAGTGGACTGGCCCCGCGTCAGGTAATCGGAGGCGCCGATCCGCGTAAAGATTTGATCAACCATGGGCAGATTCGCCTCTTCCGCCGGCACGAAGGAACCGATTTGGGCCATAATCTGAATCAAAGCTACTTGGCGCATGTAGGTGGATTTGCCTGCCATATTGGGTCCAGTGATAATCTGGAGAAGGACCTTCTCGTCGTCTAAATAGGTGTCGTTGGGAATATAGGGCTCATCCATGGTGCGCTCCACCACAGGATGGCGACCGTCTTTAATAAAGAGCACACCGCCGTCGTTGAAGCGGGGCCGGCGGTAATTGTATCGCTCCGCCACCTCGGCCAGAGCACAAGCCACGTCCAGTTTCTGTATGGCTTCGGACAAATGCTGAATGGACGGAAGCTTCGTTGCGATGCGCCTTTCAATGGCCTCCAAAAGCTCCAATTGCCGCTCCAGTGCGCGCTCTTTTCCGTGGAGGATCTCCTCTTCCCTATTTTTCAACTCTTCGGTGAAAAATCGTTCGCTGCCCACGAGGGTCTGTTTTCGGATAAAATGCTCCGGCGCCTGATCCACATAGGATTTCGACACCTCGAAAAAATAACCCAGTATTTTATTGTACTTTATTCGCAGATTCTTAATGCCGCTGGCTTCACGCTCTTTTTCTTCCAGCTGCAAAATCCATTGCTTGCCGCTTTCGGAAAGAGCGAAGAGTCGGTCCAACTCCTCGTCCACGCCATGGGCCATAAAGCGCTGTTCCCGATAGTTTGCCGGCAACTCGTCGATAAAAATTTCCCGCAACTGATCCGAAATCTCTTCCATGAGATCCACGCCGTCAAAAATTTTAAGGAGAGCTTCGTTCTCCGCCTTCTTGAGAAGCCGAACAATCAGCTGCACCGCCTCTAAACTCTTTACGAGTCGCTCAATTTGTTTCGGCGTCATGGTCTCGTTGGCGATGTATATGGACAGGCGGTCGATGTCGTAGATCGCCGCCAGCTGCTCCTGCAAATCGTCGAACAAAATCCGGTCGCCGTGAAGGGAGTCGATGCGATCGTAGCGTTCATTTAGCGCCTTTTCATCCATTAACGGGCGCAAGATGGACGTGCGCAAATAGCGGCTCCCCATTTTCGTCTTGCAACGATCCAAAATGGCGTAGAGGGAGTGTTCCTTTTGATTGTCGTGGTTGTTGTTCACGAGCTCCAAATTGCGAATGGTGGTTTCGGAAAGATCCATAACAGCGTCGTGATCCTCACGGGCGGAGATGTGAAGGTGGGTCTGTCTGCGATGCTGCGTCGCTTCCAGATAAGCCAGTAAATTGGCGAGGGCGACGCTGTCGTAGTCGATTTCCCGATTCAGTTCTTTGTAAGACGCTAAAATTTCGCGATGGTCCCGAGACACTTCGCCATTCTTTAAAACATCGTAGCGTTTCGCCAGTTTTCGAATTGTGGCCTTTTCCGAAAAAGCACGATCATAGAGAATCTCCGCCGGACGGTAAAGGGAAAACTGCTTTTCGAGAAAACTTTCGGTTTCCCGCTTGTCCCAGCAGACTTTTCGGTCCATGTATACTTTTCCCGCCGGATAATCGCAATGCGCCAGCTCCACGATCTTTCCCTCCCGGGCGATGCTCGTAAGAATGCGGCTCTCCTCCCCTTCATCTTCGTCGATAAAGGTGCCGGGGGTGACGACCTTCGTGACTTCTCTTTTCACCAGGCCCTTGGCTTGTTTCGGATCCTCCACCTGATCGCAAATGCTCACGGAATGGCCCATTTTCACCAGGCGCTTTATATATTGATTGGCCACGCGATAGGGCACGCCGCACATGGGGATCTTTTCATCCAACCCGCCGCTTTTTTTTGTGAGCGTCAAATCCAAAAGATCGGAAACGACGATGGCGTCGTTAAAGAAGAGCTCGTAAAAATCCCCGAGGCGATAAAATAAAAAAGCATCGGGGTTTTCATTTTTTGTTTCGACGTAGTGGCGCATGGCCGGCGTTAATTTTTCGAAATCACTGCTTTCCATGAACGATTTCTCCTTCTAAAGAGAATGTATTGCCTCCTGTAATTTTCACCGGCACCATTTTGCCGATGGAATCCGCATCGTATGGCGCGTGGACCAGTTTGAATCCGGCGGTCCGTCCGCTCATTTTCGTCGGATCGTTTTTACTTACCGATTCAAACAGCACCTCTTGCACCGTGCCGTGCAGGGCTTCATACTTTTCTCGTTGAATGGTATAAACCGCATCTAGAAGGCGTTGGAACCGCGCGTCCTTCACGTCCTTCGGCACTTGATTTTCCATTTTATCGGCGCGGGTGCCTTCCCGTCTCGAATAAATAAAGGTAAAGGCGTTGTCGTATTTAACACGCTTCACCAAATCCAAAGTGTCTTCGAAATCTTCTTCCGTCTCGCCGGGAAAACCAACCATAATATCCGTGGAAAGAGAAATATCCGGACGAACGGCGCGCACTTTGTCGATCAGTGTAAAGTAATCTTCTCGGGTGTAATGACGATTCATCATCTTCAACACGCGATTCGAACCGGATTGCACAGGGAGATGTAGGTAATTTGCGAGCTTCGGCAGATCCTTGTAACAGGCAATTAAATCATCGGACATATCCTTCGGATGGGAGGTAGTAAAGTGGATGCGCTCAATCCCCTCCACCTCGTGTACCATGCGCAGAAGCTCGGCAAATGTGATTTTTTCCTCTAGATTTTTTCCGTAGGAGTTCACATTTTGCCCCAACAGAGTCACTTCGTTGACCCCGTCCGCCACGAGGTTTTTAATTTCGTCTAAAATATCTTCCGGTTCCCGAGAGACCTCGCGGCCACGGGTATAGGGCACGATGCAATAGGTGCAGAAATTATTGCAGCCGTAGACGATATTCACGTAGGCCGCATTTCCGGCCGTTCGAGAATAAATTTGATTGTCGAAATTCGTATAGCTTTCGTCAATATCCACCACGGCGTTTTTCTTGTCGTCGCTTTCCAAAATCAGCTGAGGCAGACGGTAGATGTTGTTCGTGCCGAAGACGATGTCCACGTGGTTAAACGTGTTCAGCACATAATCTCTGGATTCCTTTCGCTGCATCATGCAACCGCAGACGGCCACTTTTAAATCTTTGTTTTGCTTCTTAATATGCTTTAAGCGACCGATGTGCCCGATTACCTTGTCTTCCGCGCTGTGGCGAACGGAACAGGTATTGATAATCGCCAGGTCCGCTTCTTCTTCCCGATCGATCTCTTTAAAGCCCATGGTATTTAATAATGTTTTTATTTTTTCCGAATCGTGTTCGTTCATTTGACAGCCGTGGGTGGTAATGACGTAGGTTTCACCGCCGTGGACTTCCTTTACACGTTCGATTAAATGTTGAAATTTTTCTTCCATGCTTACTCCTTTGATTAACAGTTCTTCTCATTATACCATAGTTGAAATCGAAATTTTGGGCATGAAAAAAGACACCCGAAGATGTCTTTTTTGTTCTTAGTAAGCGACAAATGCCTTGGATTTGGTGTGGCAGATCGGGCATTCTTCTTCGCTTGCATCAAAGGTGATGTAGCCGCATACGGGGCAGAGAAGAATGTCTTTTACGTCTAAATCCTTGCCTGCGTCGACTGCTTTTTTCGCTTCTTCGTAGCGAACGGCGTGGATTTTTTCAGCTTCGATGGCATAACGCATGGCTTTGACAGCTTCGTCTTCGCCTTGCATCTTAGCTACTTCGATAAATGCGGGATACATTTCGGTAAATTCGAAAGTTTCACCGTCGATACCTTTTTGAAGGTTTTCGGAAGTGCTGCCGATACCGAAACCGGCCATGCTGGTGACGGCGAAGTCACCGTGAATGTCTTTCAGGGCTTTGAAGTGCAGATTGCCGTGAACGCGTTCAGCTTCAGCGGTGCAGTTGAAGAGACGTTCAACATTGGGGAAGCCTTCCTTGCCGGCAGCTTTTGCCCAAATACCGTAGCGGACGTGTGCTTGGCTTTCGCCGCCGAATGCGCTTCTTAAGTTGTCTTGTGTCATTGCGTGCATAATAATGCCTCCTTATATCATGTTGTTTCTTTGCCCCTTCATTATATCTTATAAATGATAATAAAACAAGCTTTCTTAATAATTAGGCTGGCTTTCTCAGTCGACGCTTTCGATTTTCGCCGCTTGATCCGCCGCCGTCAGAGCATCGATCAAATCGTCCAAATCCCCGTTGTTAATGTCGTCGATGCGGTGGCTCGTGTAGTTAATGCGGTGGTCGGTAACGCGGCCTTGAGGATAATTGTAAGTGCGAATCCGTTCGGAGCGGTCGCCGGAGCCGATTTGGGATTTCTTCTCCTTGCTCAGTTCATCTTCCTGCTTTTGCAGCTCTATGTCGTAAAGTTTCGCCTTCAAAATCTTAAAAGCCTTGTCTTTATTTTTCAACTGGCTCTTTTCATCTTGGCAACTAACGACGATCCCCGTGGGCTCGTGGGTTAAGCGTACGGCGGAGTCCGTGGTATTTACCGATTGACCGCCGTTTCCCGAGGAGCGGAACACGTCAACGCGAACGTCGTTGGGGTCGATTTCCACTTCCACATCGTCGATTTCAGGCATGACGATGACCGTAGCCGTGGACGTATGGATTCGGCCCGAGGATTCCGTTTCGGGCACCCGTTGCACGCGATGAACTCCCGATTCGTACTTCAGGCGAGAAAAAGCGCCCTTTCCCTGAATCAATAGAATCGCTTCCTTAAAGCCGCCGATGCCGTTTTCGTTGCTGGACATCATTTCGGTTTTCCAATTGTGATTGTCGGCGTAGTGAATGTATTGACGCACGAGGACGCCGGCGAACAGGGCGGCCTCGTCGCCGCCGGCGCCGCCGCGCACTTCCACGATGACGTTTTTGTCGTCGTTTTCATCTTTTGGAATCAAGAGAATTTTTAATTCTTCTACGATTTCTGCCAAATGCTCTTCTTCCATTTTCAGCTCTTCTTTTACGAGCTCCCGCATGTCGTCGTCCAGTTTCTCGTCGAACATGCTCTTGTTTTCGGCAATGGCCTCCGTCGTTTCCGTGTACTCTTTGTATTTTTTCACGATGGGCTCGATTTCCGCGTGTTCAATGGCCGTCTTTTGCAAGAGCTTGCTGTCGCTTTGAACTTTCGGATCCATCATCATCTCGTTCAGTTCATTGTAGCGATCTTCGTATACAGATAAATTTTCAAACATTTTCTAACCTCCCAAAAACGACGCGATCCAAGCCGCTGAAATCTATCTCGGAACCGATGGCCGAAAAATCATGGTCTTTCAGTAGTTTTTCTATATCTTTTCTCTGCTTCGCCCCGATTTCAAATACCAACCAGCCCCCGGGATTCAAAAACCGCGGCGCATCTTCGACGATCTTTCGGTAAAAATCCAAGCCGTCTTCGCCCCCTTCAAGGGCCAAATGGGGCTCGTAAAGGGCCACGCTCTCATCCAGTTCCCTCATTTCATCGGCAGTAATGTAGGGCGGATTGGAATAGATCACATCATAGGTGCCCTCTACGGAAGAAAAGAGATCGGATTGAATCAAATAAACATTCGAGGCTCCGTGCTTTTTTCTGTTAATTTCCGCGACATTCAGTGCGTCCGAGGAAATATCTGAGGCATCAATGATCGCCCGGGGATAAAGCCGCCCCAGAGTGATGGCCACGCAGCCGCTTCCAGTGCCAATTTCGAGGATGTGGGTCGCGCGAGGCGCCAGACGCAAAATAGATTCCACGCTTCTTTCCGTGTCGTAACGTGGAATTAAGACTCGCTCGTCTACATAGAAGGCCTCGCCGTAAAAATAAGCCTGTTTTAAAGCGTAGGCCATGGGCATGCCCCGCGCCATTTTTTCAACGGCAAGGCGCAGGCGTGAAACTTCGTCCTCGGAAAGATTTTTTTCCGGATTCATAAAAAGAGCTTTTTGATCCATCTGAAAGAGGCCGTCGAACAATTCGTAGGTCCTGCGCCGATCCCCTTTTAAGGCCGCACAAGCCTCTTCAAAGGCCGCCTTTACTTCCATAGATCACTTTCCCCTTCGGCGGGTAAGACCGCCTTTAAAGAGGCGATGCCCACTTCGATTTGGCTGTCGTCGGGCTCCCGCACGGTAAAATGCTTTTGAATCATCAGCCCCGGGTAGCGCAAAGCCATGGTAAGGGGCGTGTCGTATTTTCCCACCAGGCGATTGACTTCGTAACTTACACCTGCGATTAAGGGAAAGACTAAAAGACGCACGAGGACACGGCCTAAAAATGAGGGCCAGCCGAAGAAGGATAGAATGATCACCGAAAGGATCAGGACCATAAACAGAAAACTCGTGCCGCAGCGGGGATGGAGACGGGAATACTTCCTTACTTCCTCCACCTCCAGAGGCGCGCCGGCTTCGTAGCATGCGATCGACTTGTGTTCCGCGCCGTGGTATTCGAAGACGCGACCGATGTCTTTCTGCTTCGAAATCAATGCCATATAGGCAAAGAAGATACCGATTCGGAATACGCCCTCCACGAGGTTTAGCAAAACGGAACTTGTAATGTGCCGTTCAAAATACGTGGCCAGCACATTGGGAAGCACCATAAAAAATAAAACGGCTAAAAGAACAGAGAAACTTACGGTAACGATCTGCTCGATCTTTTCTCCGTGTTCCGGGAAATGTTTGGTGAAAAAGTCCTCTTCTTCGCCTTCCTCGTCTTCCCAAAAAGAAGCGGAATACATAATGGCGTCCACGCCGATGACCATGGCCTCGATTAATTTCACGGCGCCGCGAATAATCGGCCAATTTAAAAAGGGATATTTATCGGCAATGCTTTTGTTATTATCGACGCGCATGGCGATGTCGCCCCCGGGTTTTCTCACGGCATAGGCTGTCTTTGAAGGACCGCGCATCATGACTCCTTCGATGAGGGCCTGACCGCCGATGGTTGTCTTAAAGGATTCGTTCATATACGGTGAAACTCCTTAAAAAAAAGGGCCCGCTTTCACGGGCCGTCTTCTTATGATCTTTTGTACTTTTTGTTGAATTTATCAATACGTCCGCCCGTATCAGTAAACTTTTGACGTCCTGTGAAGAAAGGATGACATTCGGAACAAACTTCCACTTTTAAATCCTCTTTTACAGAGCCCGTCGTAAAGGTGTTGCCACAAGCGCAAGTGACCGTAGCTTCCTTATATTCGGGATGGATACCTTTTTTCATCTGTCCACACTCCTTTCTTTAAAAATTCATTTCGTATTACTAACTTTTATAGGATAGCATACTTTCTTCTTTTTGTCAATTTACTTTGCGTATTCCGGCTTGTGATTTAAGTCGTGAACGCTGTCGATAAAGCGAACGGTCTTCGACGGCAAACGCAAGACCAAAGATTGGGTCGTCGCTTTATTGCCCTTCATGTAACGCACGCCTTTAAGCAAATCGCCGTTGGATACGCCGGTGGCGGCAAAGATCACATCGTCGCCCTTGACGAGATCTTCGATGGTGTAGATTTTGTCGGGATCGGCTTTACTTTTTTCTACCCGCTCTCTTTGCGCGTCGTCGTAGGTGACGAGCTTCCCTTGAAGGTCGCCGCCCAGGCACTTTAAGGCAGCTGCCGCAATGACACCTTCCGGCGCACCGCCTATGCCCATAATCATATCAATACCGCTCTCTTCAAAGCAAGTATAAATTGCCGTAACGATGTCGCCGTCTTTAATTTTCTTGATTCGGGCACCGGTGGCGCGAATTTGTTTGATTAATTCGTCGTGACGCGGGCGATCCAAGACGGAAACGGTCATTTCTTCCGGCAACTTGCCGATGGCTTCGGAAACGCGGCGAATGTTGTTTTCCACAGTATCGTCCAGGCGGATGACGCCTTTCGCTTTCGGCCCTGCGGCGATTTTTTTCATATAAACATCCGGCGCATGCAAAAGGCAACCCTTCGGCGCCACGGCCACGACGGCGATGGCGTTGTTCATGCCGTTTGCGATGGCCGTCGTGCCGTCGATGGGATCCACGGCAATGTCCACTGCATCATCGGTCCTTTGGCCCGTGCCGATTTCTTCGCCGATGTAGAGCATGGGGGCTTCGTCGATTTCCCCCTCGCCGATGACGACTCTGCCTTTAATGTGTACCGTATCAAACATGCGGCGCATGGCATCCACCGCCGCGCCGTCGGCGCCGTTTTTGTCGCCTTTTCCCAAAAAGCGCGCACCGCTTAATGCGGCCGCTTCCGTAACCCGTGCTAAATTTAAACTGAGATCTCTATCCATTGACTCTCTTCGTCCCTTCAAAATCTTTGTTAAACTGTGCGATTCCCTTATCCGTCAACGGGTGCTTCAACATTTGATGAAACACCTTGTAGGGCACGGTTGCAATGTGGGCGCCGGCCTCAGCCGCTTTTTTCACGTGGAGCGGGTGGCGTATGCTCGCGGCAATCACTTCCGCCTCGTAGCCGTATAAATCCATAATTGAAACAATGCCACGGACCAATTCCATGCCGTCGTGACCGATGTCGTCCAGTCTGCCTAAGAAGGGACTGATAAACGAGGCGCCGGCCGCCAAGGCCAGGAGTGCCTGATTTTCGGAAAAGATTAAGGTGCAGTTGGTGGGAATGCCTTCCCCTTCCAGAACGCGAATGGCCTTTAATCCTTCTTCGTTCATGGGAACTTTTACCACGACATTTTCGTGAATGGCGGCGAGCTTTCTTCCTTCGGCAATCATTCCCTCCGCGTCCTCTGCAGTCACTTCGGCGCTAATGGGCCCGTCGACGATGGAGGCGATTTCTTCGATAACCTCTTCGAAGACCACGTCTTTTTCTTTCGCGATTAAAGACGGGTTCGTGGTGACGCCGTCCAAGATTCCCCAGGCTTCGATTTCCTTAATTTCGGAAATATTCGCCGTGTCGATGAAAAACTTCATTATTTCCAAGCCTTCCCGTCGCTGCCGAAGACTTTGATTTTTTCCTTTACCGTGTCGGTCATTGCCGCACGTGCCGGTTTTAAAATCTTTCTCGGGTCGATTTCGTCGGGGTTTTCTGCTACAAAGGCCTTGACGGCACCGGCAAAGCTGGCGCGAATGTCCGTGTCGATGTTGATCTTTCGAATCCCCGCTGCCACGGCTTTTTCTAGGGTGTCGTAGGGAACGCCGCTGGATCCGTGAAGGACCAAGGGAACGCTGACGACGCGGTCGATTTCTTTAATGCGGTCGATGTCCACTTTCGGCTCGCCCTTATAGACGCCGTGTGCCGTGCCGACGGCGATGGCCAGGGAGTCGACGCCGGTTTCTTCAACGAAGATCCGTGCTTCTTCCGGATCCGTGTAGGTGGCTTCTGCATCGGAGACGACGATTTGATCTTCCGTTCCGCCGATTTTTCCGATTTCGGCTTCTACGGATACGCCGACAGAGTGGGCGATTCGCACGATTTCTTTCGTGAGGCGAATATTTTCATCCAACTCATGTTTCGAGGCATCGATCATAACGGAAGTAAAGCCGCTGCGAATGCATTTCATGATTTCTTCGAAATCCGTGCCGTGATCCAAGTGCAGAGTCATGGGCACGTCGATTCGATCAGCGGTGGTTTTTACCAGAGAAGTAATGTAGTCGACGCCGGCGTATTTAATGGCTCCTTGAGACGCCTGCAAAATAACCGGTGCACGGAGATCATCCGCCGCTTGGGCAATGGCTTGAATGATTTCCATATTGTTTACATTGAAAGCGCCGACGGCATAGCCGTGTTCGTCTGCATGTTGTAAAATTTGTTTTCCCGTAACTAACATTTTATCGTCCTTTCTTTTCCGTAGGTTCCAATAGCACGACCGCCATGGCCGTCATGCCTTCTCCTCTTCCTTCATACCCCATTTTTTCGCTGGTCGTCGCTTTTACGGAAATTGCGCTCACATCTTTTTCGCACACTGCAGCAATGTTTTCGCGCATGGCGGGAATGTAGGGCGCCAGTTTCGGCTTTTGGGCGATTACCGTGGCATCGATGTTGCCGACGGCATAGCCCTCATCCTTGACGATGGCCATGACTTTTTTAAACATGCCCATGCTGGAAGCGTCTTTGTACGCGGGATCCGTGTCGGGAAAAAGCTTCCCGATGTCTCCCAAAGCCAAGGCGCCTAAAATGGCGTCTTCAATGGCGTGAATGAGCACGTCGGCGTCGCTGTGGCCCAAGAGGCCACGCTCGTAGGGAACTTCCACGCCACCGAGTATGAGTTTTCTGCCTTCGACGAGTTGATGGACGTCGTATCCGATTCCGATTCTCATGGGCTCTTCCTATCTGAATAAATGGCATCGGCAAAGATCAAATCTTCCGGTGTGGTGATTTTAATATTGTTGTAGGAACCTCGGATCAGCTGCACCTTCCGACCGGTTTTCTCCACGAGGGAGCAGTCGTCGGTTCCGTAATAACCTTCGTCAAATGCCTGTTCGTACGCGCGGACTAAAATTTCTTTTTCAAAGCCCTGAGGCGTTTGAATGGCGAAAAGCTTCGAGCGATCCGGTGTGACGGCGCTCCATAGGCCGTCTTCGCTGATTTTCACCGTGTCCTTCATGGGCGTCATTAAGCAGCAGGCGCCGCTGTTTTGAGCTCCTTGAATGACGGCGCGCACTTCTTCTTCCGTCACAAAGGGCCTGGCGCCGTCGTGGGTCAGAAGAATTCCGTCCCAGTTCTTCAGAAATTGAAGGCCCTGCCATATGGTGTCCTGACGCTCGTCGCCGCCGACGACGAGGTAAATGCTGTGGTTTAAATCCATGGCTTTTAAAATATCCCGCATCATGGCCTCTTCCCCTTCGCGAATCAAGAGGACGATAAAGGAAATTTCATCCATACCGTCGAAAATCTCGATGGTGTGTCGCACCATGGGCTTGCCGTGAATGGGCAAGTACTGCTTGTTTTGTTTTAAATTCATGCGCCGTCCCATGCCGGCGGCGGCGATCATGACGCATACCTCTCGATCAATCATCGTCCGACTCCGGAAGATCGTGGGCTTGATTAAAGTCGATATTGTTTAAGGCGTAGACGATAATGTCTCTGGCAATGGGGGCCGCCACGCTCCCGCCGGACTTGCCCGCCTGTTCGAGGATAACGGCGACGGCGATTTGGGGATCTTTCGCCGGCGCAAAGCCGATAAACCAAGCGTGGTTTTCGCCGGAGGCATTTTCCGCCGAACCGGTTTTCCCGGCTACTTGTGTGGAATTTAACGCGGCGCGTCTGCCCGTCCCGTCTTCTACGACGGAAATCATGTATTTCGTCAGTGTATTCGCAATATCCGGCGTCGTGGCTTCCGACAAGACCTTCGGCTCTTTCTCTTCAATGGCCGATCCCTTGGAGTCTTCCACTTCTTTTACTAAGATCGGCGCCATCATCTTGCCGTCATTGGCCACTGCAGAAGCCACCATAGCCATGTGCAGAGGCGTGGCCAAAACATCGCCCTGACCGATGGCCGATGCGGCCAAGGTGGTCTTCGGGAGATTCTTTTTGTAGTCGAATACGGAGACGGAAACAGGAAGATCGAAGGGAACTTTCGAATTGAAATAGAATTTATCCGCCGTGCCTCCCAATGTATCCTTCCCTAATTTGGATCCCTTGTCCACGAAATAGGTGTTAATGGATTTCGCTAAAGCTTCCCGAAGGTCTACGTTTCCGTACTGGGCTCCTTCGGCGTTTTTAAATTCCCGCCCGTCCACGACTTGGGATCCCGTGTCTTCGTAATTTAAGCCGATTCGGTCTTGCCCCAAAAGAGAGGCCGCCGTAATGACTTTAAAGGTGGAACCCGGCGGGTAGCGCCCGTTAATGGAGCGATTCAATAGGGCTCCGGACTCGTTTTTCTGTAAGGCATTCCAATCCTGCGCGATGGTCGAAGAATTAAAGTCCGGCAGAGAAACCATGGCGTACACTTCCCCGGTCTTCGGGTTCATGACTACGATGCTTCCCTTTTCCGTGTTTTCTTCCAAGAGCTCTCGCGCCTTGGATTGCACTTGGGTGTCGATGGTAAGGATCAGCGAATTGCCGTCTTGTTTTTTCGAGCGAATCATATCCGAAATCGCCTTTAAAGTGCGATTGCCGTTGCGATTCAGCAGGTAGTCGTTATAGGACGACTCCAAACCGCTTTTGCCCAAGGAGGGATGGCAATAGCCGATAATATGGGAATACAAAATGGGATAGGCATACTCCCTGCGGTAATTTCCCGCCTCGCCCTTGGACGTGGCCAAGACTTCCCCGTTGCGGTCGTAAATGTCGCCGCGCTTAATCTGCGCCTCTTCGATATAGCCCCGCCGATTGGCAGGATTGCGCTTCACTTCCTCGGCCTGGAAAAAATAGAAATAGGTTAGATAAATAATGCAACTTAGAAATAAAAGGACCAAACCGGCGAGCAAAAAAATGATGCGTTTATTTTCCGAATGCTTCATCATTCACCTCGCCTTTCATAATTTCCCGCTCATACTTCCACGACAAATCTTCCGACGCCACTTGCAAAATGCCCAGGGCAATAAAGCTGGACAGAATGGAGCTGCCGCCGTAGGACATAAAGGGAAGGGTGATCCCGGTCATGGGGATCAGCTTCGTTACGCCGCCGATGTTTAAGAAGGCCTGGACGGAAATTAACACCGTGGCCGATATGGCGAGCATGCGATAGAATTTATACTCTTGTTCCAAGGCGATCTTAATGCCCCGGTAAATTAACAGAATGTACAAGAGAATAATTGCGAAGCCGGCAAACAGACCCATTTCCTCGCAAATGACGGGAAAAATAAAGTCCGACACGGCCACGGGAATCAGCTCCGGATGGCCGAAGCCGATGCCTGCGCCGAAAAATCCGCCTTCGGCAATGGCGAAGAGGGCTTGCACGATTTGCCTTCCGGCCCCGTACACGTAGCTCCAGGGATCAAGCCAAATGTCGATCCTGGTACGCACGTGGCCGAAGAGGAAGTAGCCCACAACACTTCCTAAAGCCAAGAGCGCAAGATTCACGAAAAAGGCCTTGATGTCCGGGTCGTAAACGAATTGGATGGCGATGTACATGGCCATAAATAACACGGCCGTACCCAAATCCCGTTGAATAAACAGAAGCAATACGAAAAAGTAAATAATCGCCATAATAATATAGCTGGTATAGGGATACTTCTTGTATTTTTCGTAATTGCAGTAAAAACTGCCTAAGATAAACATGAGTAGGATCTTAATGAACTCCGTCGGTTGGAAGACGATGGATGATCCGATACTGAGCCAGTTTCTCGCGCCCCGCACCGTATTGCCGAAAACGATCGTCGATAAAAACAGCAGGACGCTGATCAAAAGAGCCAGCGAGCCGTAGCGCTCCACATGGGGCACGACGCGCACGACGAAATAGGTGGCGTAAAAAAACAATACCCCGATAAATGCCCATTGAAGTTGTCTAATGCCCGTCTCCGGCTGAATGCGGAAAATCGTGATGACACCGATGGTCAAGAGGAGGGATACGATTAAAAATATATAATTATCGCCGGTGGTAATTTTCCCCAGGATAAAGTTTGAAATGTAGATAACAAAAATGAGACCGCCCGTTAAAAACAACAATTGGCGATCCAAATGGCCTTCGTAGGTATAAAAAACCAAGGCGATGGCCAATATTTCAAAAATGAGCAGTAAGTCTCGCGGTCGTCTGAACAGTTTATTATCCACAAAATCACCTACTTTGATCGACAAACAGGAATTGAATAAAGCCCACGCCGATGCGGTCGCCATTTGTCAATTCCGTTTTCTCGTAAAGGGTTTGACCATTTAAAAACGTGCCGTTGGCGCTGTTTAAGTCGCGAATATAGTAATGGCCGTTTTCCTTTTCAATAATCAAATGATTTTTTGAAACAAAACTGTCCTTAATGACGATGTCATTTTTACTGCTTCGCCCTAATTTCGTCGCGCCTCGGAGCACGTAGTATTCTTGCATTTTAAAATTCAGTGAATCCAGTCGATTCACTACTTTTAAGTACGCTTCATCCTTGCCGATGTCCATGGATTGCATGGATCGAATATCCAAATAAATCATACGAATGATCGTAAAAATAAACAGGTATATGATTAGAATGAAGATGTATTTAAATATCTGTGAAAGTATGGCAATCATCCTGCACCTCATCTCAATTTTACATAAATACTATCACAGCAACGGTCCGTTTTCAACGTTTCCGCCGCCTCAATGATCCGAATCATCGAGAAGAAATTTCAAATATATGTTAAAATAAGGCGGTGATGCCTATGAAGATTTTAAAGATAAAAAAAGAGGGCCAGCACTATTTGATCTACCTTTCCGACGAGGAGACCCTGGCGCTGAAAGAATCAGTGTTCGTGCGCCACAATTTATATAAGGGAAAAGACCTGGATGAAGAGGACGTGGCGGCCATTGCCTTCGACAGCGCGCGGCAAGAGGGAATCGACTTGGCTTTAAAGAAATTGACGAACCGAAAGACGGAGCAGGAGATTCGCGAACTTTTAATCGACGCAAAATTGAGCGAACAGGTGATCGACGAGGTCGTGGCTTACTTAAGCGAATACGGATTTTTAGATGACGAGGCCTACGCTCTCTTATTCAGTCGGGACAAGCGCAACATTAACGGCTACGGCCCGGTGAAAATCGCCTACGCCCTGCGCAGAAAAGGGATCGACGACGAATGCATCGCCCGTGGGCTGGAGGAATACACGACGGATTCGGAAAAAGAGTTGATTCAATCCATTGTGGAAAAGAAATACCTTCGCGGCGGCGAATTAAATAAGTCGTGGGAAAAGATCGTGCGCTTTCTTCTCTCCCGCGGCTTTCACTACGACGCCGTGAAAGACGTATTGAGCCAATGGAAAAATTGAAAAAACACTACGTCTACATCCTTCGCTGTGCAGACGACACCCTATACACGGGCTACACCACGGATCCGGCCAGGCGCCTCGAGGAACACAACCGGGGAGTCGGCGCCAAGTACACCCGCGCCCGCCTGCCCGTCGATCTCGTGTATGTGGAAGAAGGTGCGGACAAGTCTTGGGGGCTACGCCGGGAGGCTGCCATTAAAAAGTTGCGCCGCAAAGATAAATTGGAATTAATAATGAAAGCAGGTGATAAGCATGGAAAAACTTCACGTTAATGATTTAAATGAAGCTAAAAATGTTATTAATCTGGCCATGATTACGGGCCAAATGCTTATAAAAAACGGTGCGGAAATCTACCGCGCCGAGGATACCATAGAGCGTATGTGTGCCGGCGTGGAAGAAATTCGCGAGGTGGAGGTTTTCGGCCTGAGTTCAGCCATTTTTGTCTCTGCACAATACACGGGCGAAACCATTACCATGTTTAAAGACATCGAATCTCAAGGTGTCCACCTGTCTCGTATCGATGCCCTGAATTCTTTTTCCAGGCGATTCGTCGCCGGAGAATTTTCTCTGGAAGATGCGAAAAAAGAGCTCTTATCGATCTCTACATTAGAAAAGTGTCCCATTCCTATGGCCATGTTCTTTACCGGCCTATGCAGTGCGTCTTTTGCCATTATGTTCGGAGGCGATTGGATCGACTTCGGCTACACTTTTTTCGTCGGAGCGATTTTAAGCTTTTGCATGCGCTTCACCTCCCGCTACTCCATTTCTTTCTTTACCGAAAGCTTTATCGGGACCATGGTGGTTTCCATACTCGCCCTTATCGGCGCATCCGCAACGGATCGGCTACACATGGACATGATTATTATCGGATCCATTATGCCCTTGGTGCCAGGGATGCAGATTACCAATTCACTACGGGATATCATCAGCGGGGACTTCCTCTCCGGCATGATCGGGATCACAAAGGGAATCTTTGTCGCCCTCGCCATCGCCCTCGGCGTAGGACTTATCTTAAATGTACAGAAAATTATAGGAGGCTGATATGGCAATTTCAAAGTTAATCCTTATGTTTATCGCCTCTGTCGGATCGACGATCGGCTACGCCATTCCGGTGGAAGCACCGAAGCGATCCCTGATTCCCGCCGCCTTAAGCAGCGGTTTCGCCTATTTCGTCTATTTGAAAATTTTGGATTTTAACGGCAGTGCCGCCTTCGGCGCCTTTATCGCCGCGTTGATTATGGGTACCTTGGGTGAATTTTTATCCCGACACTACAAAATGCCCGCGACGATTTTCGTTCTGCCTCAATTAATTACCCTCGTGCCCGGCGGCGGCATGTACTACACCATGAGCTATTTGATTCAGGACAATATGGAATCCTTCGTCCGGGAAGGCGTCAATACTTTTTCCATCGCCGTGGCTCTTTCCTTGGGCATTGCCGCATCCAGTTTGTTTTCCCGCTCCTTAAGAGCCTTCAAAAAACGTTCCGTACACAATACCAAGCCGATGTTTCACAAGTATTAATCTCTCGAATTTATCCCGTAAACGCAAAAATCCATGCCTTGCAGCATGGATTCAGAGTGATGACAAAGGGAGGGAGAATCATCCGATTCACCCTTCCTTTTTTTGTGTCATCAAACAGCATTCGCCTCAATTATAGTAAAATAGAGAAAAAAGGAGGTTGCTATGCTGCACAAAGAAGACAAGAAAAAAGTAGAACAAATTCAAATGATTGCTCTGGATCAACTCGTGCCGGCAGATCATCTTTTGCGAAAAATTGACCGTTACGTGGACTTCGACTTCATCTATGACCTGGTGGAAGACCTTTACTGCCCAGACAACGGCCGACCCAGCATCGACCCCGTGGTTCTCATTAAACTCGTCTTCCTTCAACACCTTTATGGCATTCGCAGCATGCGCCAAACCATCAAAGAAGTCGAAGTCAACCTGGCCTATCGTTGGTTCTTGGGACTCGACTTCTACGATAAAATCCCCCACTTCACCACCTTTGGGCAAAACTACCGTCGGCGTTTTCAAGACACCGACCTATTCGAGTCCATCTTTACCAACATCCTTCAACAAGCGATGGACCAAGGCTTCGTCGACACACGCCTCCAATTCGTCGATGCCACCCACGTCAAAGCCCATGCCAATCGCCACAAAAACAAAAAAGCCGTGGTGAAAAAACACGTGCGAAGCTACCAACAACAGCTTGAAAAAGAAATTGCCGACGATCGAAACGCACACGGAAAAGACGACCTCAAACCACCGAAAAATCCGCCCACCGATACCACCACCGTCACCCAATCCACCACCGATCCCGAAAGCGGCCTCTTTCACAAAGGCGAGCACAAAGAAGTCTTTGCCTACACCATCCAAACCGCCTGCGACGCGCACGGATGGATCCTCGCCTGCCAAAGCTTTCCCGGCAACCGCCACGACAGCAGCACCTTCTTCGACTTCCTTCCCAAACTCCAAACTTTAAAACCAGAAAAACTCGTCATGGACGCCGGCTACAAAACCCCGGCCATCGCCAAAACCCTCCTTGAAAAAGACATCCTGCCCGTCTTCCCCTACACCCGGCCCAAACACAAACCGGCCCTCGACGACCCCTACTACAAGCGCGACTTCGTCTACGACGCCTACTACGACTGTTACCTCTGCCCGGAAGAAACCATCCTCTCCTACAGCACCACGACACGTGAAGGCTACCGCGAATACAAAAGCAATCCAAAAATCTGCAAAAACTGTCCTACCCTTCACCGTTGCACCGCCAGCAAAAACCATCAAAAAACCGTTACTCGCCACCTCTGGCAAGACGCCCTGGACGTCGCGGAAGACTACCGCTACACCACCCAAGGAAAAGCAGAATACAAACAACGCAAAGAAACCATCGAACGGCAATTCGGCAGCGCGAAAGAATACCATGGCCTACGTTACACCAACCAGCGTGGACGAAAGAAAATGGATCTAAAAGCGGTGCTGACCTTTGCATGCATGAACATGAAAAAACTGGCACTGATGATGGATCGAAGAGAGCGGGACGGAGGAGGCGACGGCCCTTCTTTTACTGATTTATGGAGAAAATGGATTGACAACATAAAAAAGGTTCTATGTCAACCATTGGGGAGTCTAGTGAAAACTAGGCTCCTTTTTGTTTTCCTAAAAGCCATTCATCACCGGTCTTTTGAACAGACGAAAAGCAGTTTTGTTCGGAAATGATGAAAGTTACGCATCCCAAAAGCGACGCGCTTCACGGTCTTGATCTTGTTGTGCGTTCCTTCCACGTAGCCGTTACTCCACGGGTAATCAAAGCTGTTGGTAATCTCATCGAACCAGTTTTTGTAGGCGCGCAAGCAGTAGCGCCACTCCTTTAGCCCGCCTTTCTTTGCCTCTTCCATCCACTTTGAAAGAGCGGTGGCGGCGGTTTCTTTGTCGTTCTGAGAAAGGACGTAGGTGTAAAAGCCTTCTTTTAAGATGTAGGCGGTTCGAATGGCGTCGCTCTTTTCGAGCATGGTGGCGACGAGACCTTTTTCCGCCTCTGTAAGGTCTTTAGCCGGCTTTTTCAGTAGACTGCGGCTTCGTTTAAACCATTTTCTTTCCGTCGCCGTCATCCGTTTCTGTTCCTGCTTCCGCACATTTTCCAAGGCCCAATGGACTTGACGGATGAAATGGTAGCGGTCGATGACATGGGTACTTTGTGGAAAGAAAGCCTCTTTCACGCCTTTAAAGGTGCCGCACATATCGCTGACAAAGATTTCGACGCCACGTCGTTCCGCTCGATCAATGGAAGAGAAATAAGCGGCTAAATCCTTGCCGTAGCGCGTCGGAAGGATATCGATGATTCGATGGGCCTCTCCATCGGCCAAGGTGGTCTGGTACTTGCTTCCGCCACTATCGCCCTTAAATTCGTCGATGCAAAAGACGCGAGGCAGCCGTTGACGGGGCACAAACAGACAAGCCACGATACGGAAAATACTCGTCGTTGAAATGCCCACTTCCCGCGCCAACTCCGACACAGAACGAATATCCCGAAAAGCATCCACCACATAAGCAATTAAACGCTTTGTCATCTGCTTGCCCTTGGCGGCAAAGGAAAGAGGTGCCTCAAAGCGCGCCCCGCAATCCTTGCAATCATACCGTGTCTTCTTAACCCGCAGAAGCACGTGCTTTCGGCGCATCGGTGCGTCCCGAAGCACTTGCTCCCGGTGATCGTGGACCCAAGCGTGGGTCGAGCCACAGTGAGGACAAACCCGATCATAAACGGGTTTGCAGTCAATGGTAATGAGCCGTCTTTCTTCTAAAACAGCGGTAACCTCGACGTCTTGGATTCCTAAAAGTAATGTGGTAATATTGTTTTGCACTTGTTTGACCCCCTTTATTATTTTGTGGTGATTTAATTTTAGGCGATAGGGAAAACAAGTGCTATCTTTTTGCACAAAAATATCCATTGAGGAGCTTACTCCCCAATGGATATTATAGAGCCTAAAAAAACGGCCTCGCGCCGTTTCAGAGTGATGACAAAGGGAGGGAGAATCACCCGATTCACCCTCCCTTTTTGTGTCTTAAAACCGCTTTAAGCCACTCATCTATAGTAAAATAGAAACAACAGGAGGTTGCTATGCTGTACAAAGAAGACAAGAAAAAAGTAGAACAAATTCAAATGATCGCTCTGGATCAACTCGTGCCGGCAGATCATCTTTTGTGGAAAATCGATCGTTACGTGGACTTCGACTTCATCTATGATCTTGTTGAAGACCTTTACTGCCCAGACAACGGCAGGCCCAGCATCGACCCCGTGGTTCTCATTAAACTCGTCTTCCTTCAACACCTTTATGGCATTCGCAGCATGCGCCAAACCATCAAAGAAGTCGAAGTCAACCTGGCCTATCGTTGGTTCTTGGGACTCGACTTCTACGATAAAATCCCCCACTTCACCACCTTTGGGCAAAACTACCGTCGGCGTTTTCAAGACACCGACCTATTCGAGTCCATCTTTACCAACATCCTTCAACAAGCGATGGATCAAGGCTTCGTCGACACACGCCTCCAATTCGTCGATGCCACCCACGTCAAAGCCCATGCCAATCGCCACAAAAACAAAAAAGCCGTGGTGAAAAAACACGTGCGAAGCTACCAACAACAGCTTGAAAAAGAAATTGCCGACGATCGAAACGCACACGGAAAAGACGACCTCAAACCACCGAAAAATCCGCCCACCGATACCACCACCATCACCCAATCCACCACCGATCC
>NZ_JAOQJD010000011.1:0-9862 GCF_025566985.1 Aedoeadaptatus acetigenes | reverse complement strand
CGATACCACCACCATCACCCAATCCACCACCGATCCCGAAAGCGGCCTCTTTCACAAAGGCGAGCACAAAGAAGTCTTTGCCTACACCATCCAAACCGCCTGCGACGCACACGGTTGGATCCTCGCCTGTCAAAGCTTTCCCGGCAACCGCCACGACAGCAGCACCTTCTTCGACTTCCTCCCCAAACTCCAAGCTTTAAAACCGGAAAAACTCGTCATGGACGCCGGCTACAAAACCCCGGCCATCGCCAAAACCCTCCTTGAAAAAGACATCCTGCCCGTCTTCCCCTACACCCGGCCCAAACACAAACCGGCCCTCGACGACCCCTACTACAAACGCGACTTCGTCTACGACGCCTACTACGACTGTTACCTCTGCCCGGAAGAAAACATCCTCCCCTACAGCACCACGACACGTGAAGGATACCGCGAATACAAAAGCAATCCAAAAATCTGCAAAAACTGTCCTACCCTTCACCGTTGCACCGCCAGCAAAAACCATCAAAAAACCGTTACTCGCCACCTCTGGCAAGACGCCCTGGACGTCGCGGAAGACTACCGCTACACCACCCAAGGAAAAGCAGAATACAAACAACGCAAAGAAACCATCGAACGGCAATTCGGCAGCGCCAAAGAATACCATGGCCTTCGCTACACCAACCAGCGTGGACGAAAGAAAATGGACCTGAAAGCGGTGCTGACCTTTGCATGCATGAACATGAAAAAACTGGCACTAATGATGGATCGAAGAGATCGGGACGGAGGAGGCGACGGCCCTTCTTTTGCTGATTTATGGAGAAAATACATAAAAAAGAGACAAACCCCGAGTTTTGTTCGGAGTTTGTCTGCAGTCTGAACTGCGGTCAAGGACGCCGCAGTTTTTTGTTGCCCGAAAAAGGGCATAAAAAAAGACCGCCTATTGGCGACCTTCTTTTTAATGGAGCTATCGACGGGACTTGAACCTGCGACCTCTACATTACCAATGTAGTGCTCTACCGGCTGAGCTACGATAGCACCTCAATACCTATATAATTATAGGCGAGGTTTCGTTTTCTGTCAAGGGCTATTTTACATTCTTTTTAATTTGCCTTTACTTCTCCTCTTTTTCCGAAGGCTTCACCTTTTCTTCATCCTCTTCTTCATCGTAAAACTCGTCTTCGTTGTCCGTAAAGATCACCGTGTCCCCGGCACAGAGAATGGTTTCGCCGGAGGGGACGAGAATGTTTTGATCCCGTTGTACGATGAGAATCAGCGACCTGGGCTTAAAGTGGATGTCCATAATGCGTTTGCCTCGCCAGGGGTGATTCTTACGAATGGTAAATTCTTCCAAATTGCCGCCGACCTCGTCGAAGTGGCTCTTTCCCCCGATGACCACCACGTCGCCCTTTTCCAAAACCGTGTCGCCGCGAGGGACGATGGTTTTTCCGTCTCGCACAAGTTTCGCCACGATAAAGTCGAAGGTCAGGTTTAAATCTTTCACCGGCGTGCCCACCAAGTCCTCGTTGTAGACATGGGTTTCCAAAAAGCCCACGTCGCTTCGGTCTTGGTAGTAGTTGAAGGTCTTGAGCACGGTATCGTTGGGATCCAGCATATCCATTTTCTTCACGACCCAAGGCAGGAGGGAGCCCTGAATCAAGCTGGAGGCGATGCACACGGCAAAGACGATGTGAAAGAGGTCCCCTACCAGGGGCGCGCCGCTGTTAATGACCATAATGGCAAAGGCGATGGCCGCCGCACCGCGGAGTCCGGCCCAGCAGAGCACGGCTTTTTGCTTCACCGTGGATTCAAAAAAGGCCATGATGCCGAAGACGGCCGCGGGACGGGCCACAAAGATCATAAACAGGGTGACGGCAATGCCCATGGGCAGCCAGTGGACGAGGACCGACAGATCGGATAAAAAGCCGATGAGGAAGAAGAGGCTGATCTGCATAATTTCCGTGAGCCCGTCGAAGAAAAAGACCACTTCCCGCTTGCCCATGTACTCTTGATTGCCCACGATGATGCCGAAAAGGTACACGGCCAAATAGCCGTTGCCGTCGAGGACGCCGGTGAGGGAATAGGTGCCCAAAGCCATGGCGAAGATGTAGATGGTAAAGAGCCCTTCTTTTCTGAAGTTCACGTGCTCCGTAATGAAGAAAAACACCCGCGTCATGACAAAGCCGATCACGAGGGCGAATCCGATTTGCTTTGCCACCAAGACGGGAATGGAAAGATCCGATCCCAAGAGAATGCTCAAAAAGATCATGGTCATGGTGTAGGCCGTCGGGTCATTGGAGCCGCTTTCCAGTTCCAAAAGGGGCGCCGAGCGGTACTTCAGGTTCAGATTTTTGCTCTGCAACACGGAGGAGACGGAGGCGTAGTCCGTGGAGCCCACGACGGAGCCGAAAAGCATGGATTCGATCATGGGAAATTTCAGCACGTAGTGGACGAAGAGGCCCGTCACCGCCGCCGTAATGACGACGCCGAGAGAACTCAAGATGACGGCGGGTTTTAAGACGGGCATGCCCATTTCGAGTTTCGTGCCGTAGCCCCCGTAAAACATAATGATAAACAGGGCGAAGGAGGCGTACTGCTCCATAAAGTCGTAATTTTCGAAATTCAGTCCCGCCCGGCTCGCGCCGATCCCTAAGAGGAAAAACAATAGGAGGGCGGGGATGCCGAATTTATGGGAAAAGCGAATGGCCATAAGGGCCAAAATAAACACGACGGAGACAAATAGCAACAACTGATTCACGACACACCTCTTTCAAACGCCAGCAAGGCGCGCTTCTTCTCGTCGCCGCCGGCGTAGTGGCCGACGGAGCCGTCTTTGTATACGACGCGGTGACAGGGGACGGCGATGATGTGGGGATTTTTCGAGAGGGCTACCCCCACGGCCCGGGCCGCCCCGGGGGAGCCCACGGCCCGGGCGATCTCTCCGTAGCAGCGCCTCTCGCCGAAGGGAATTTTCTTCGTTTCGGCGTAGACTTTTTTCGCAAAGGCAGAGGACGCTTCTTTAAGGGGCAAGTCGAAGGTTTTCCGCTTTCCGGAAAAATACGCCCGAAGGGCCTGCGTCGCTTCTTCGCACAAATCGTTTGGATTCGACGGCCCCGCTTCCGAGGCAAATGTGAGGGAGAGAATCAGTCGGTCTGTGGCTTCGATTTTGATCACGCCCAAAGGCGTGTCGATATAAGCAACATAAATCGTCTCGTTTTTCGTTTTCATTTCTCTCCCCCTTTCCGTCCCATTATATCAAAGATCTTCCGAAAGGTCGGCGATGAAGAAATCCCTTTTGTTCCACAAAAAAATCGACAGGTTTCCCCGTCGATTCACTTCATTCTTTTAGCCGAAGAGCTTTTTCTTCAGTCGGGCGAAAAATCCCGGCGCCTTTTTCTCTTCGCTTTTTATAACGACGCTGTCCTTCTCCTTCGGCCCTGCACCCTTTCCAAAGCGATCGGCTTCTTCGATTAAGTAATTTTGCGCAATAAAGTTTTCCTTGTTTTCCACGTGGGCGTAGCGCTTCGAGGGCAAGAGCTCCCGCCGCTTCACATCGTCTTTAAACATAATGTCCATAAAGTCCAGAATCCGCTTTTTAATGTCCGGATCCAGGATGGGCGCCGCCACTTCCACGCGCTTTCTCAGATTCCGCGTCATGAAATCCGCCGAGGAAATATACACCTCGGCCGCCTCGCCGCGACCGAATTGATAGATGCGGTGGTGTTCCAAAAAGCGTCCCACCAGGGAGTAGACGGAGAGATTTTCCGTGCGCTCGGGAATTTTCGGCACGATGCAGCTGATTCCCCGAACCATCATCTCCACGGTGACCCCGGCGTTGGAGGCTTCGGAGATCTTGTCGATCATTTGCCTGTCGGAGATGGAATTCATCTTCAGGCGCACATAGCCTTCGCCTCCGGCCTTTACCTTTTCGATTTCCCTGTCCATGGCCGCTTCCACCCCTTCGGGCAAGGTCTTCGGGCTCACCCACAAGTGGTCGTAGGTGCCGTTTAATTCTCCGATGAGGAAATTGTCGAAGAGGCGATTCACGTCCCGGCCGATGCCCTGATGGGCGGTCATAAGGGCAAAGTCCGTGTAGAGCTTCGCCGTCTTTTCGTTGTAATTGCCCGTGGCGATTTGCGCCATGTAGACGGGCTTGTTGTCCACGACGCGGGTAATTAACAGAACTTTCGAATGGCATTTAAATTTGTTGAAGCCGTAAATCACGCGGCAGCCGGCCTTTTCCAAATTCGACGACCAGAGAATGTTGTTTTCTTCGTCGAATCGGGCGCGAAGTTCCATTAAAACCAAGACGTCTTTTCCGTTTTCCGCCGCTTCCATGAGCTTTTCCGCCACCAGGGAATTTTTTGCGATGCGGTACAAGGTGATTTTGATGGACACCACCGTGGGATCCTTGGCCGCCTCATCCAAAAGGCGAATGATGGGGTCCATGGACTCGTAGGGATAGGACAGAAGAATGTCTTTCGCTTCGATTTGCGCCATCATGGGCTTTTTCTCGTCCACGTAGCGGCTGTTTTTCGGCTCGAAAGGCTCATCCACGCTCTCCGGCCCCATTAAAGGTGCAAGCACGTCCACCAGGCCGAAGAGGTAGCCCAGGCGCACCGGGCTCGTCGTGACGAAGACGCGGCTCTCGTCTAAAGAGAGCTTGTCTAAAAGTATATCCAGCACCCCTTGCGTCGGCATGCGATTCAGCTCCAGGCGCACGGGCATGAGGCGCTTTCTCTTTTTCAGCATCTTCTTCATGTGGGAGCGATAGTCTTCGGCAAATTCGTAGTCCTCGTCGTCCCAGTCGATGTCGGCGTTTCGCGTCACGCTCATAATGTAGCTTTCTTCGATGGCGTAGGACTCGAAGAGCATGGCGCCGTATTTTTCGATGACCTTCTCCAGGAGAATGCATTTGTTCTTGTCCAGGCGAATGATTCGATTTAAATTGGGCGGCACCTGAATCACCCCGATGGAGCGCACGTCGTCGCTTTTTTTCCTGAGGTGGTAGACGATGACGATGCCCAGATTGGGAATGTGCGGGAAGGGGTGGGTCAGGTCCACGATTTGGTAATTTAAGTAAGGGCTGATGGTGTTTTCGAAGTAGGGCAAGAGGATTTTTTCCTCGTGCTCCGTCATTTCTTCACTTTCGATGGCGTAGAAGCCCTTGGCGCGGCATTGGTCCCTTAACTCCTCGTAGACGTAATCCTTTTTTTGGTACAAAATCCGCACCTGCTCCATGATGGCGGCGAGTTGCTCGTCCTGATCCATGTCGGATTTATTGTCGATGACCCGCTTGTGGAGCATGGAAAGGTCTGTGAGAGAGCCTACCCGCACCATAAAAAATTCGTCTAAATTTGAATCGAAGATGGACAGAAATTTCATCCGCTCCAGAAGGGGCACCTGCCCGTCCTGTGCTTCGTCCAATACCCGCTCGTTAAAGCGCAACCAGGATAATTCGCGATTTTGAGTGAAAGAAATGTCGTGCATTATTAGCCTCCTATGATTCGGCTGATAACGTACCCCTCCCGGATCCCCGTCTGGGCGACGGCGATTTTTTCCACGTGAAAATACTTGGCGATTCGGTAAAGAATCGAAAGACCGGGCAGCAATGTATGGATACGGTCTGCTTTTACTTTTAATATGATTTCCATTTTTTCTTTCTCTTCAATGTCCAGCAAATGCTTCATCAGGGTCTTCAAATCGTCGGTGTTCATCTCGTCGTTGTCCGGATGCTCGTCGAAAAGGGTGTTGTACATTTTAAGCGTCGCCCGGGCACTGCCGCCGACGGCGCAGAGGATGGGATATTTTCCCCGTTCGATGGCCTGGGCGTTTAAGAGAAATTTCAGCCGCTCGTCCATGGCTTTGCGCTCGTCGTTGGTTAAAAACAAGCCGTCCACGTAGTCGCGAAACACGGATAAGGACCCGATGTCCAGGGAGGCCGAATCCACCACCCGCCCCTCCCGAAAGAGGACGATTTCCGTGGAACCGCCGCCGATGTCTGCGAGGACGCCGTCTTCGTGGCCCGAAATCGTCCCTTCGGCGCCGACGAAAGCCAGGTGGGCTTCCTCCTCGCCGCTTAGTATTTCGATGTCCATGCCCAGGGCCTTTTTCACCCGACGAAGCACCTCGTCGGAATTGTTGATGTTTCGTATGGACGCCGTGGCGATGGCGTGGGTGTAGTGAATGTCCCCCAGCTGATCCAAGATAAAGGCGAAGTGGCCCAAAGTCTCGATGAGCGCGCGAATCCCCTCTTCCGTGAGGCATCCGTCTTTTCGGTAGCCGGCCAGGCCCACCGTTTGCTTTTCATTGAATAGATTTTGCGCCACGCCGTCTTCCACGCGGAAGACCGACAGGCGCACGGTATTTGAACCGATGTCGATGACGCCGTGCATCATGCACCCCCTTTTCATTGTAACGGTGAATTGTTTTGTCTTTGTAAAATTTAATTTAAGCCTGTGTTCGAATCGGCGATGTAGCGGGCGATGTAATCTTCGTAATCCATCTTGACGTCTCTGAAGCTTGCATCTTCCTTGATCTCGATGATGCGATTGGCGATGGAGGAGATAAATTGATGGTCGTGGGAAGTAAAGAGCAGATTCCCCTTAAAGTCCATGAGTCCGTTGTTCACCGCTTCGATGCTCTCAAGATCCAGGTGATTGGTGGGCTGGTCGAAGATCAGCACATTGGCGGGATCGATCATCATTTTGGAAAACATCATCCGCACGCGCTCGCCCCCGGAGAGGACGTCGGCTTTTTTCAGGGCCTCGTCCCCGGAAAAGAGCATGCGGCCCAAGAGGGAGCGCATGACGATTTCCGACTGGTCTTCACTGTAATCTCTGAGCCAGTCGATCAAGTTTTTGTCCACGCCGTCGAAAAAGGCGTTGTTGTCCCTGGGGAAGTAGCGCATGGTAATGGTTTGGCCCCATTTAAATTCGCCGCTGAAATCGTCGCTGTGGCCCGTTAAAATTTCGAAGAGGCGGGTAATGGCCACTTCGTTTCCGATAAAGGCCACCTTGTCGTCCTTGTCCAGGCGGAAGGACAGGTCCTTAAAAAGCAGACTGCCGTCCAATTCCGAGGAAAGATTTTCCACGGTGAGAATTTCATTGCCCACTTCCCGAGACAAAGTAAAGCCCACGAAGGGGTAGCGGCGGGAGGATGGGCGAATTTCCGTCAAGTCGATTTTATCCAAGAGCTTCTTGCGGCTCGTGGCTTGGCGGGATTTGGATTTGTTGGCGCTGAATCGGGCGATGAAGTTTTGCAGCTCTTTAATCTTTTCTTCTTTCTTTTTGTTTTGTTCCTTAATCAGCTTCGCCGCCAATTGCCCGGATTCGTACCAGAAATCGTAGTTCCCCGTCACCATATTGATCTTGCCGAAGTCGATGTCCACCATATGGGTGCAGACATTGTTCAGGAAGTGGCGGTCGTGACTCACGATAATGACGATGCCTTCAAAATCCGCCAAAAAATCTTCCAGCCACATGACCGCCCGCACGTCCAGGCCGTTGGTGGGCTCGTCCAACAAAAGAATTTCCGGATTGCCGAAAAGAGCCTGGGCCAAGAGCACCTTCACCTTTTCCGATTCCCGAAGCTCGTACATCATCCGGTCGTGTTTTTCCAAATCGATGCCCAAGCCCTGCAAGAGGCGGGAGGCGTCGGCCTCCGCTTCATAGCCGTTCATTTCCGCAAAGCGCGCTTCCAGTTCCCCTGCGCGAATGCCGTCTTCGTCGGAAAAGTCCGGCTTCATGTAAATGGCGTCCTTCTCCTTTTGAATGGCGTAAAGCTCCTCGTTGCCCTGTATTACCGTGTCCATCACCGTGAACTCTTCATAGGCGTAGTGGTCCTGTTTTAATTTCGATAGCCGTTCGTTCTTGTCCTTGGACACGTGGCCTGTGGAGGGCTCCTTTTCGCCGGAGAGAATTTTTAAAAACGTGGATTTCCCCGCGCCGTTGGCGCCGATGACGCCGTAGCAATTGCCCCGTTGAAAGAGCAGATTGACGTCGTCGAACAATTTCTTATCGGGAAAAATTACACTTACATCTGTTACTTGTAACATCATTCACCTTCTCATTCTTCATTATAGTTGCACATATTGTACCACGAAACGGCCTCGTCTGAGGGCGGATGCGCGTCCATCTTGCAATTGAAAATGTTTGCCTGCGTCAGCCGAGGCGACTTGTGCTATAATGAGAAAAAAGGTCTAATGAAGGACAAGAAAGAGAGCACTATGAAATTTACAGATCAGAACAACTACACCCTCTTGGCGGATTTCTATGAATTCACCATGGGCAACGGTTACTTTGAAAACGGTATGCAAGACGAAATCGTGCATTTCGATATGTTTTTCCGCTCTGCACCGGACGATGCCAGCTACGTTATTTTAAGTGGCCTGGAACAACTCATCGAATACTTGGAAAACTTGAGCTTCGACGACGAAGACATCGCCTTTTTGCGCTCCAAAGGCATGTTCAGCGAGGAATTTTTAGACTACCTGGCGAATTTCGAATTTGCCTGCGACGTGCGCGCCATCCCCGAAGGCACCGTCGTCTTCCCCTCGGAGCCCTTGGTCACCGTGAGAGGCCCGGCCATTCAGGCCCAATTGGTGGAAACCATGGTCCTCTTAACCATCAACCACCAAACCTTAATCACCACCAAGGCCAATCGCATCTGTAAGGCCGCCGGCGGACGGGCCGTCACCGAATTCGGCTCCCGCCGCGCCCAAGGTTACAGCGGCGCCAATCTGGGCGCCCGCGCCGCCTACATCGGCGGATGCAACGGCAGCGCCAACACCTTGGCCGAACAGCTCTACGGCGTCCCCGCCCTGGGCACCATGGCCCACAGCTGGGTGCAAATGTTCGACGAAGAAATCGACGCCTTCAGAGCCTACGCCAAAGTCTATCCCGACAGCTGCTTCCTCTTGATCGACACCTACGACGTGCTGGATCAGGGGCTTCCCAACGCCATTCAGGTCTTTAAAGAGCTGCGCGAAGCCGGCCACGAAGGCCGCGGCATTCGCATCGACTCCGGCGACATCGCCTACTTGAGCAAGCAGTGCCGAAAAATTTTAGACGACGCAGGCTTCCCCGATGTGACCATTATGGCCTCCAACTCCCTGGACGAATACGTCATCGAAGACCTGTTGAAACAAGGCGCCCAAGTGGATTCCTTCGGCGTCGGCGAGCGACTGATTACATCCAAGAGCCACCCCGTCTTCGGCGGCGTGTACAAACTCGTGGCCACGGAAGCTGACGGCGTCATCAAGCCCACCATTAAAATTTCCGAAAACGTGACGAAAATCACCACCCCCGGCGTCAAAGACATCTACCGCTTCTACGACAAAGATCAGGGCAAAGCCATCGCCGACGTCTTGACCGTAAAAGGCGAGGAAATCCCCGACGACGGCTACGAAATCTTCCACCCCCTCTTTACCTGGAAGCGCAAGACACTGAAAAACTACGAAGTGCGCTCCCTTTTAGAAGACATTTACATCGGCGGCAAACTCGTTTACGAAAGCCCGAGCCTGGAAGCCATTCGCGAAAAAGTACAGCGCGAGCTCAACAGTCTCTGGGACGAAGTCAAACGACTCAACACCCCGCAGGAATACATCGTGGACTTAAGCCCCGAACTTTGGAAGATGAAAGACGAACTTTTAAAGAAGCACAACTCCAATTAAAAAGAAGGCACCGATGTGCCTTCTCAGACTGCAGACAAACTCCGAATAAATCTCGGGGTTTGTCTCTTTTTTATGTTGTCAATCCATTTTCTCCATAAATCAGCAAAAGAAGGGCCGCAGTTTCCCCTCTCCCGATCTCTTCGATCCATCATTAGTGCCAGTTTTTTCATGTTCATGCATGCAAAGGTCAGCACCGCTTTCAGGTCCATTTTC